>DATJWJ010000199.1:0-15618 GCA_035501355.1 Bryobacteraceae bacterium
GTGTACTACTGCCCTGATTGCGAGACGTGGAATCTGTTCGCCGACGATCAGCGCTCGGGAATTCTGAAATAATGAGTGACGTTGGCCGATCACCGCACCAGCGCGCCGGACTCCGGCCGCATCGTTGTTCTCATTCCGTTATTTAACGACTGGGAGGCCGCGGATCTGCTCTTAGATGGTCTGGACTCGGCCGGCGCGCACATTCCCGCGCCGCTGGAGGTGTTGTTGATCGACGACGGCTCCACCCAGGACCCGCCTTCCGGCTTCGCGCAACGCCGCTTCAAGTCCCTCCAGGCGGTCGATATCTTGAGGCTTCGCCGCAACCTTGGACACCAGCGCGCTATCGCGGTCGGGTTGGTCTACGTTTACGAAAACCGCCCCTGCCAAGCCGTGATCGTGATGGACTCGGATGGCGAAGATAGGCCGGAGGATATCCAGCGGCTGCTCGATCGCTTCCAGCGGGATGGCGCAAGTTCGATTGTCTTCGCGGCCCGTTCCAAGCGGTTGGAACGCTTTCCGTTTCGAGTTCTCTACCAACTTTATCGTGTCATCCACCGTCTGCTGACGGGCGACCCGGTGCGCGTGGGAAATTTCAGTGTCGTGCCTTTCGAGTGCCTAGCCAAGCTGGTGGTCGTTCCCGAGATTTGGAACCATTACGCCGCAGCCGTCATTCGGTCGCGAATCCGGTTTTCCTCCATTCCCATCCCGCGCGGCAGGCGTGTGGCCGGGAAATCGAAAATGAATTTCATCGGGTTGCTACTGCACGGCCTCAGTGCATTTTTCGTGTATGGGGACATCGTGGGCGCGCGCTTGCTGGTCGCCATCGCGCTGGCTTTGATTCTGGAGGCCGCCTTGATTGCAATCGGCGTCGGTGTGCGCGTGGCCGCGAGCCCGAATGTGGTCAGCATCGCCGTCTATCTGGCCGGTTTGCTGGGTATCATTCTGTTGCAGGCCATCCCCATCGCTCTGATTCTCGTTTTTAGCGTGATCGGCAGCCGCGTAAGTATTGGATTTCTCCCCTTACGCGACTGCCCGTATTTCGTGAATAGCGTCCAGCGTCTATTTCCTGCCCGGGCAGCCGGTGTGCCCTAAGGCGGTCCAGAGTTACGGACGTTTATGAAGATCTTAGCTTCCTGAACCGTTGCTTGAACTACATGTTCGGCCCTATTGCCGAGCGCCTATTCCACCGATTTGAGGGGTAATAGGATGCGCCATGCCTAGGGAATTTCTTGGCATAACTCTGATTGCGCTGACTTCAGCACTCTGGGCCGGAGACATCTCCGGACGCGCGGTTATTACTAAGCGGCTTAGCAAGAAGAGTGTCTCCCCGATCGTCTACAATTTACGCGGGACTGCACCCCCGGCCGGCGCAAGCGACAGCGAAGCGCTGAATGAATTCGACCGCATGGTGGTAATTCTCGAGGGCGGGTCTGCGCCGCCGCCGCCACCTGTTACCGCCGTGCTGGATCAACGCAACCTGCGGTTCAATACTGGCCTGATCGTAATCCCAGTAGGCTCGACCGTGGAGTTTCCCAACTCCGATGCGATCTTTCACAACGTCTTTTCCTTATCCAAAACACAGCCGTTCGATCTGGGCTTCTATCCGCGCGGGCAGAGCCGGTCTATCAAGTTCAATCACGCGGGCATTGTTCAGGTCTATTGCCATATTCATGCCAACATGTACGCCGCGATCGTCGTGACCGATAGCCCGTGGTTCGCCAAACCGGGGCCGGACGGCAGTTTCTCATGGGATGGCGTCCCACCGGGCCGTTACCGTCTCACGGCCTGGCACAACATCGCGGGGCTGCATGCCGTGGAAGTGACAGTTCCACAGACCGGCAAAGTGGACGTAACCATCCGCGTTCCGGTAGACGTGGAGCACCCTTGAGACGTACCACCTCGCTGACCACCCGAGCATTCCTGTTCGCGTTCATCCCCCTGTGCGTGGCTGTTTTCGGTAGCTTCGCCGCGTTCAATGCGCTGGTGGAGCAGCGCATGAAGCAAAGCCTGCGGGACTCAGTCGAGAAGTTCGAGCATTTGCTGGCGCAAGCCAACGAAGACTATTCGCGCCGCATCAGCCAGTTCGTCGCGGTGCTAGCCGATTCTGCTGGTCTGAAAGCGGCCATCGGACTGCTGCGCGAGCCCGCCTCCACCCCGGAGAACACCGCCGAGATCCGCCGCACCATCGAAGCGCAACTGCGCGAAATTCACGAGCTGGCAGGTTTCGATTTCATGGCCGTCAGCGATTGGAAGGGACGCACGATTGCCGCGCTGGAGTTTGACGGAGGCACGGCTCGCACTCCTGAACAGACACTGCCCATTCCGGAGCAGCCATCGCTGATCGAAGCCGAGGGAACGCTTTATGAACTTACGTCGACACCCATCAGCATCGCCGGCGAACAGATCGGAGATTTGAAACTCGGCAGCCGCTTCAACCTGAACCGGTATCATGTTGGCGGCGAGACAGCCCTGCTTCGGGACGGGCGCATCGTTCGGGCCAGCGTTCCTGGGGAGGCCTGGCCGGCCTTAGAAAGCGAGCTCCAACGAGCCTGCTCGAACTATGACAGCGAATGCGAAATCCGCCGGAATGGTGAAAGCTGGTTGGTCTCGCCATTGCATGAGCCTGGGCTTGGGCCCCATTACCGGCTCGTTGCGCTACGGTCGCTCGATCAAGCAGTGCGGGAATTTAACGCGGGCTGGGTGGCGATCCTGATCAGAGTCAGCATATGCGGCGTGTTGCTGGCGCTGCTGTGCACCCTGGCAACCTCCCGGTCCGTTTCCAAACCCCTGCGCGATCTGGTGTCGCAATTGCAGCGGGCCGAAAAAGCCAGCCAGTTTCCGGAGCGCATCACAACCGGGCAGGCGGTGGGCGAGCTGCGCCTGCTGGCCGAGACCTTTAATCGAGTGGCCGCGGCCGAGCGACGCACGCGCGAGGAACTGGAGAAGGCCAAGGTCCAAGCCGAATCCGCCAACCGCGCCAAAAGCGAATTCATGGCCAACATGAGCCACGAACTCCGCACTCCGATGAACGGCGTTATGGGGCTAACCGATTTGTTGCTGGAAACCTCGCTCGATGAAGAACAGCGTCAGTATGCGCTCACCGTACGCGACTCGGCCGACGGGCTGCTGGCCATCATTAACGACTTGCTGGATTTCTCTCGCCTGGAGGCCCACAGAATGAACGTCAGCCGGGTTCCGTTCGATCTGCGCCAGGCCATTCAGGAAGTAGTCGGGCTGCTCTCACCCCAGGCCTCCAGCAAAGGGCTGCGGCTCACGGCAAACTACGACGCTAACCTGCCTGCGCGGCTCATTGGGGATGACCTCCGCATTCGGCAGATTGTGACCAACCTGGTGGGAAACGCCATCAAATTTACCGAGCGCGGACGCGTGGAGATCCAGGTCGAGTGCTTGGAGCTGACCGAGAGCGACGCCAGCATCGCCATCGCCGTTGAGGATACGGGAATTGGCGTTCCCGCGGACAAACTGGACCTTATTTTCGAGAAATTCACGCAGGCCGATGGATCGATGACCCGGCGCTACGGTGGCACAGGTCTGGGCCTCGCGATCGTCAAGCAGTTGGCTGAACTGATGGATGGCTCGGTCGGCGTGGACAGCCGTTTGGGCGTGGGCTCCAGATTTACTGTCTGGCTGAAGCTGCCAATCGATGTAGCGGCGGACGAACGAGCCGGCCTTTATGCGGGGAGCTGCGAGGAGGCCAACCCGTGCTGAAGACTGTTGTTCAGGCCGCGGCGATTTGCGGGTTGCTTCTGCCCATGTCGAAGGCTCAGGATTCCGACATTGGTGTCAGCTTGCCCATGACGCTGAGCGCGGGCGGCATGTATACCCAACGTCTCCAGCTGGCCGATCCCTCCGCCTCGCCGTTCACGGCCGGCTTACGCGTCACGCTTTATCCCACTGTTAAGCTCGGCAAACACTGGTTTGGCTACGCGGCTATTGACGCTCGCCTGGCGCCGTATCTTTACTATGACGCCTACGAGCCGGATCATGAATGGTACACCAATGTTATCCAGGCGTTTGTGGGCTATTCAATCCGGACCGAAAAGACATCGGTGGTGATCAAAGCCGGGCAGCTCGCTTCCGCGTTCGGATCGTTTCCATTGCGTTACGACGACGCCCAGAATCCGTTGCTCGACCAGCCGCTTAGCTATATCCAGACGCTTACGGTGGATTACGGGCAGATCCCTTGTGGCGTGAAAGATCTGGTTGCCCAGCATTACGGCTACGTAGCGGACTCTTGTGGTGGTGAGGGCGGCGGCCCTGGCCTGACGCCCGTCACATTGTATGGACTCCCAGGCGCCGAGATCGATTTTTCGGGCCATCGTTTGGACGCACGTCTGCAAATCGCGAACAGTTCACCGGCATATCCTCAGCCGCTGAGGCTCACCGGCGAGTACGTGCAATGGGTGGCTGGCGGCGGTTACACGATTCGCCAGGGATTCAGGGTCGGCGTTTCCGCCTTTCGCGGACCGTTCCTGGACGCTTCGCTCATTCCGTTCCTTCCCGCGGGCTCCACGCTCCGCAGCTTTCCGGCCACCGGTGTCGGGCTGGACGCGCAATGGGCCCGGGGCCGCTGGAGCGCTACCGGAGAATGGCAGAGATTCCAATACGACTACCCCAATTTCACCGTGGCTCCTTCGGTCACTTCCAGCTATGGTGAGCTGAAGGCAGTGATCACCCCACGCTTCTTTCTGGCGGGGCGCGCCGGATGGATTACGTCCGGCGGCGCGGCGGATAATACCGGCGCCTCCATCAGTCAGTTCGCGCCCATGCTCGCCTCCTATGAACTGGGGGCCGGGACCTGGATCAATCGGCACCAGCTCTTGAAAGCCAGCTACGAATGGCTGAAAATCCAGAACCTGCCAGGCACGAGGTTGGATGTGCTGGGTTTCCAGTTCGTGACCACATTCCATGCCTTAGACAAGGCCTTTCGTTAGTCCGGGTCACTTCCGGTTGGGCGGGTCGGGGACTGCGCCGGCCGATTTCAACACGGCTTGCGCGCTGACGTAATCAAGCTGCGGCGCCAGCTTCCGCACGCCGTCGAAAATGAAGAAACGAACCGACGGGTCCATCCCGACGCGGCCCGAAACGATGCCTCGATCCTTCAAAATCTGCGCGACCAGCCGATACGGGCTTTCGTCCTCCTGCCAGACGCGAATGTCGGCGCCGGGACGTATTAGCTCGCGCGCCCGCATCTCCTCAAAACCGGGCAGCACGAAACCAAGGTCGCCTTTCAGGGGAACCACCAGCGCGAAAGTGCGTTCACTGCGGCCCCAATGCACGCCGGTCAAGTAGACCATGGCCGGCCCCGGCTCGATCACCACGGCCTGCAGGCCAAACTCTTTCATGGCCTCGCGGAGTTTTTCGATCCGAGCGCGATAGGTAGCGTCAGCGGTGTCGTTGTTTTGCGGCATGGTCCTACCCGAACGGCTGGTCGATGGCCGGGCTTTGTTTGGTGAACGTGCGGGCGCCGTCCTCGGTGATGTGCATGCAGTCTTCCAGGCGGATACCGAATTCACCATAAATCGCGATGGTCGGCTCATCACTGAAGCACATCCCCGGCTCGAGCAGGCGCTTGTTGCCGCGCACCAGGTAAGGCCACTCATGTCCATCCAGACCAATCCCGTGGCCGGTGCGATGCGGCAGGCCGGGAACTTTATAGCCGGGGCCGAAACCGTAGTCCGTGATCACCTTTCGCGCCGCGGCGTCCACCGATTCACAAGTCCTGCCGGGCTTGGCGGCGGCGAGCGCGGCGTCCTGCGCCTTGCGCTCCAATTCCCAGATGTCGCGCTGGCGCTGTGTCGGCTTACCGAAAATCACCGTTCGCGTAACGTCGGATTGATAGCCCTCCACGCTACAGCCGTCGTCGATCAGCACCAAATCGCCTTCGCGCAGCTTCTGCGGCTGGACGCTTCCATGCGGGAAGGCGGTGTACTTGCCGAAAATCGCCATGGCGTCGCCCTGGACCCCGAGCGCTTTGTAGCCGGCCGCGATATTGGCGCTCAGTTCCAGTTGGGTCATGCCTTCGCGCAAGGTGCCGAGCGCGGCGCGATAGCAGGCGATCGTGATATCGTTGGCGCGCTGCATGAGCGCCAGCTCGGCCGGCGATTTGATCATCCGGCAGCCGGCGGTGACCGGATCGGCGCTCACAAATTCGAGCGCCGGAAGCGCTTTGCCAATCCGGTCGACCAGCTCGAATCGGACCCGCTCCTCCACTCCGAGTCTTCCGGTTGAGACGCCTTGATCCTTTAGTGCCTTCGGAGCCAGATCAGCCTTGCCGCTCCACGAGGCTCCGGAACCGGAAAAGATCAACGCAACTTCGTTCGAGCGCGACCCGGTGAAGTAGAACGTGCTCGATCCGCCCTCCATGAGGATGGCGTCAATACGATTTTCGCGCATCAACCTGCGCGCCTTTTCGATGCGCGCTTGATGTTCCTCGCTTTTGATGGACTGGGTGCCGTCGGTCATCGGCCGAAGATTGCGGATGGCCTCGGGAATCGTGTAGGTCTGAGGGAAAGCCTTGTACGCCAGGCTGGCAGCGGCGGTGACTAGAAAAACTCTACGAGTTGGACTGCGCACGCAATCCAATTATCGCTTTTCAGCCAGCGGGATTCAGGATGCGACGGCTTCGAGTACGCCGCCCGTGCCGTTCACCGCCGCCTTGCCGCCGGCGCGCTGCGATAAGTCGACTTTGCCCTGAATGTAGCCGCCATCCTCGATGATGATGCCGCCAGAACGGATGTCGCCGACGAACTTAGCGCCTTTGCGGATGTAGACCTTATCGGCCGCCTCCACTTGACCCTCGATGCATCCCTGCACTTCGACCGTTCGGGCCTTTACGCCCGCGCGTACGCTGCCTTGCCCATCAATGGTGAGCCGGTGTCCGGAGATCTCTATAGTTCCTTCCACTTCGCCTTGGATGGTGAGATCTTCGCGGCTCTGTATTTGTCCCTTTACGATCACACCTTTCCCTATAACAGCCTCGCGGGCCTCGCTGGCCGAGCGTTCCATGGCTAGAGGTAGTGCAGCCGACATGCAAAATTGCTCCTTGTATTGTGGTATCGCGCAGATTGGATCGAAAGCCTGGGCGTCTAAACCAGAGCCCGAAACTTAGATCGGTATATCTCAACCAACGAACTCTCATCAGCTCCCACGGCGCGTGCGTACTGCCGGATGTAGCTGATGTTGTAAATGCCTCCGGGCAAACTATCGAACTCGCCTGCTTCGAGGGCCCGCAAGGTAGAGACCTTTATCTTCGTGTTCTCGGAAATCTCTTCGAGAGAGATTCCTTTGTTGGTCCGAATGGACGCTAGACTCCAACCATCTATGGGTGACGCTGCCATGCCGTCTCCAATTAATGTGTATATCGGCGGTAACTGGTATTTCCAATAGAGTAGGGCCCTGTAAGCTGACTGGAAACTTAGCCTGCTACCAGTACTTCCAATACCACAGTAGGGTACTTTCCTGATTCCTTCCTTCGGAATCCGATGATAAAATCGCCAACAGTATCCAAAACTGCTAGCTGTTTCTGGCGATTTGAAAGCTTGTTCGGGAAAGGGAAAATACATATGAATTTCTCTAAAGGGGTTCGTGCGGCCGTGGGATGCGCCGCGTTTCTGGCGTTTGGCGCGGTCTCATTCGTACAGGCCGACGATGACGGTCATGGCGGACAATCGGATAAACCGATGAAGCTGTCCCCAGCCCAGCTTAGGCGCATCAGCGGGGCCGAGGCGGTGAACTCGATGAAGGACCCGACCGAAGCCGGGCATTCAGCCAACTTGGCGAAAAGCTCGGCCAATTTCGGGCTGCCGGTCTGGACGTACTCCGTCAAGTCTTCTCGCGATGGCAAGACGTACACGGGTCAGATCGTGGGGCAGAACCCGGCCACGGGCGGTACTACGTCAATCAGGACTTATTTGATCCCGGTCAAACTCGTTTTTGCGTACAACAGCACAACCAGCTATGTGTTCGATCCGACCGCCACGGATTCGGGCTGTTTGGGAGGAACCAACACGGCATTGAGCTTGACGGAAGCGTCGCCGATCTTAACGCCCTACACCTTTACCACGGGCAGCGAGACAGATACAACGCAATATCCCGATCATTTCAATCGCGCCAACTTTTGGAAGAACATCGGCAACAAGAGCTCCTACGATACTCTGCTGACGGTCGCCGGCGTGGACCCCGTGACGGTAACGCTGAGTGCGTCCAACGGCACCCTGGCCAACGCTACAGTTTTCTCGGCCGGCGGCCAATGCGGTTTAAACACCGGAAATACCAACCTTCCTGGTTTCTTGGGGGTGGTGAACGTCAACACTTGGGACCCGATCGCCCAATCGATAATCAGGTCCTTGGGGCTGAATCCGAGTGAACTCCCCGTGTTCCTGTTTTACAACGCCGTCATGTCAGCGGGGCACTCGTCGAACCTGAACAACTGCTGCATTCTGGGCTACCACAACGCGGTCGGGTCGCCGGTTCAGACGTACGCGGTGGCGGAATTCGAAGGCCGCGATCAGACCTTGTTCAGCGGCGTCTCAGACGTGTCTTCCTTGTCGCACGAGATCAACGAATGGATGCAAGACCCAAGCGGCGCAAATCCCACGCCGGCCTGGGGCAATGTCGGCCAGGTCTCGGGCTGCCAGAACAATTACGAAGTGGGAGACCCGTTGAGTGGAACGCTCTTGCCGGCCATCCCCGGCAACGGCGCATCGAATGGCTTCACATACCACGTGCAGGAGTTGGCGTTCTACTCGTGGTTCTATGGCGGACCCTCGATCGCGGCCAACGGGTGGTACTCGGATAACAACACATTCAAGGGAGCAGCCAAAACCTGCCCGCCCGGTGGAACCAACTAAAACTGCCATCCTGTGAAAAAACTTGCTCGCGCAGCGGCTTCCTGATCGGGGTGCCGCTCGCGAGCCGTTCTTTTTGGAATCCTTTGCGTTGTTCTCGGCGCCTGCCGTAGAATGAAGTGCTCCCGTGAAAACACAACATGTTGTTGCGGCCTTCACCATGTTGCTGTTGGCTGCTGTTGCGAACGCGCAAACGTCCTCGTTTCAGCCGTCATTTCAAATGGCAACGTTTCCCACCGGCTGCCCAGCAGAAACGACAGCCGAGCTGGCGGTGGGCGATTTCAACGGAGACCATAAGCTTGACGCCGCGATCCAATGTTACGGGGTTCCGATTCGCTTCCAGATTTCGGTTCTGCTCGCCGATGGCAACGGAGGTTTCGAGCGCCGCTGATCTCGAACTATCAGACTCCTCCTTCGGGGCCACTGCTGACAGCCGACCTTAATGGGGACGGCAAGGCTGACCTGATCATGATCGGTGTGGCGGGGCCGCCCTCTTCGTCAACGAACTGCGATGGATCGATGCCTGGAGGAACGACCTACAACATCCTTAGTTTGCTCTCTCCGGGAAATGCCGGCTTCGGCCAGCCGGTCACGACTCAGACCAGCGCACATCTGGACATTTTTGCCATGGCGGATCTGAACGGCGATGGGATCCCGGATGCGGTCATGAGCGACGCTGCCTTCCTGCTGGGCCACAAAGACGGCTCATTCTCCTCGTTCACCACGATTCCTGCGCCTGCCGGACAATGCCTCGTGTCAACTCAACAAGTAGCCGACTTCGACAACGATGGGAAACCCGACATTCTAGCGGCGACACAGAGTGGCACTTTAATCCTGTTCCTCAACCAAGGTGGCGGAAACTTCTCGCCACTGAATGTGACCGGCTCCAGTGCGCTGCTCACCGCGGACTTCAACGGTGATGGAATACCCGATTTATTAGTACAAAACCCCTCCGGGACCTACTCCGTGCTGTTGGGCAAAGGAGCCGGTGCTTTCCAGCCTCCGGTCGCAATCCCTCCGCTGTACTCCTCTCAGCTTTTCAGCCTGGACATCAATGGCGACGGGAAAGCGGATATGGTTCAGGCCATCGGGGGCGAATTCACGCCGCCAACAGGTCTGGAGTTCTACATCTCAAATGGTGACGGCACGTTTCAAAAATCTCCGCTGTCGCTGCCCGGATTCGTCCCACTGGTGGTAGCGGACTTTAACGGAGACGGGCTTCCAGATTTTGCAGCCTTCGGTTCGAACAATGATACTAGCTCGGCTACGTTGGAAGTGTTAATCAACACGACATCGCTGTCTGGAGTAACTGGCGCCGTGAATGGAGCTTCCTTCGCGAAGGGCCAGCCGCTGACAGCCGGAGCGCTGGTATCGGTCTTCGGTAACGGATTCGCTTCCGCGAATGCGCCGGCCCAATCGATTCCGTTGCCGCTCAATCTGGGGGGAGTTTCGGTGACAGTGGGCGGAGTGCCCGCGCCGCTGCAGTTCGTCTCTTCCGGCCAGATCAACTTGCAAGTGCCGTGGGAGATAACCGGCAGCACGGCGGACATTGTCGTGACCGCAAATGGGACCGCATTGCCTGCCTTTCACGCCAACATCGCCCCGGTTGTGCCTGGAATATTCACGACGCAATCGGGTGTTGGGCAAGCCATCGCGATCAACCAGGACGGTTCGCTCGCCGGACCTGAAAATTCCATCCCCGGGTTGGCCGTGCATCCGGCCAAAGCTGGCGATGTGTTGCAGATTCTCGCAACTGGCCTGGGGGCGGTCTCGCCGCCAGTAGCCGATGGCGCGAACGCGTCGGACGGTCTCCGGAATACGGCGGTTATGCCAACGATCCTGATTGGAGGAGTGGCCGCCCCAGTATCCTTCTCCGGCTTGGCGCCGCTGTTCGTGGGCGTGAATCAGATCAATGTCACCGTGCCGCAAGTCTCGCCAGGCGTGGTGCCGTTGCAGATCCAAGAGGGCGGCATCACCACTTCAAATCAAGTGACCATCGCCGTTACGCAGTAAAGGCGACGCCCGGGTCGCGAGCGCCGCCTCTGAATCACGTTAATTGATTGAAAATCTCGAGCGAAGGGTAGTTACTCTACTTCTTTATTTCGCTTCTTCCGGTTCCGTTTGCGCGCCAGCGCTTCCTTGGTGCGTTTCTTCTCGCCCGGTTTCAGATAGAAGGAGTGCCGCTTGATCTCTTTGATGATGTCTTCCTGCTGAACTTTTCGCTTGAATCGCCGCAGGGCGCTCTCTAACGTTTCGCCCTCCTGGATATGGACTTCAGCCAATGTTAATCACCTCCTTCTCAGGGAAAACCGAACCCTTGAACGAAATAAGGAACAATCCTACAAAGGCAGGCTAACCGCTCCTACTATGATAGTGGGTTGCGCAAGCCAGGACAACCCGGCGTAAGCCTCAGTTTTTTTGCGATCCTGTTTGCCATCACGCTAGCGCTGCGCCTGTGCCACGCGCGCATCTTATGGACCGATGAAGACTACCATCTGGCGGCGGGGATTCAGACCCTGCATGGCAAGCTGCTGTATCGGGACTTGTGGTATGACAAGCCGCCTCTAGCGGCGTGGGTCTATGCCGCATTCGGTGCATTTCCGGGCTGGCCGTTGCGCCTGTTCGATGCATTCTATATTCTGGCCGTCTGCGCAGCCATGTATCGCTTCGCGCGCGATGTCTGGAGCGAGCGCGAAGGTCTGGCGGCCGCGGCGCTGCTCGGGTTTTTTCTGAGCTTCGACCACGCCTCCGCCATCATCCCGGTTGCGCCGGATTTGTTTCTGATGTTGCCGCAGATCCTGGCCGTACATTGCGCCTGGCGCAAGCAGGCCTTCCAAGCCGGCCTGTGGAGCGGGATAGCGTTCTTGTTCCATGTCAAAGGACTGTTGGTGCTGGCGATGTGCGCGCTGCTGGCAGGACCGTCCATCCTGCCGTTGCTGGCCGGCTTCTTGATTCCGGCCGGCGCGGTGCTGGGCGGGCTAGCGGCGGCCGGCGCGCTGAGGGGCTATGGCCAACAGGTTTGGCAATGGGGCCTGGCATACTCGCGCATTTCGCCGCTCGAAAATCCCTGGGGGAATGCGGCGCGGCGAACGGCCGATTGGTTGGGTTTTCACGCCGCACTGGTCCTCGGCGCGGTGTGGCTGTGGTGGAAAGAACCAGCGCGTGGCCGACGCTGGATTGCCGTTTGGTGTTTGCTTTCGTTTGCCGGCGTCACGCTGGGGACGCAGTTTGCGCCGCGCTATTTCCTTCAGCTTTTGCCGCCCCTTACACTGGCAGCTTCGCGCGGGGTCTCGCTTCTGTTTGAAGATGTCCGAGGACGACGCAACCGCCTGGCTTGGGCCGCGATGGTGGTTGCGGCACTGATCCCATTCATTCGTTTCGGTCCGCGCTACGTGCTGCTGGCGCGCGACCTGCTCACCGGCCGGGCACATCGATGGAGCGATGTTGTCCTTAATCAGGACGACCAGCGAGTGGCCGCGCGCATCAATCAGATGAAGAGCACCGGCGACACGTTATTCGTCTGGGGCTACCGTCCCGGTGTCTTCGTGTATACGCGGCTCACCGCCGCATCCATCTTCTGGGACTCCCAGCCGCTGACCGGCGTCCCGGCTGACCGGCACTTGTTCGACTCGCGGCCTATCTTGCCAGAGCTGGCGGCGCGCAATCGAGCGCTGCTGGTAACGTCGCACCCTACGTTCGTGGTGGACGGCTTGAGCGCTCTCAACACAGCGCTCTCGATGAGGAACTATCCCGAGTTGCGCGGCTGGCTGCGCGACTATAGCATTGTGGCTCGAACTGATCTTAGCGTTGTCTACCGGCTGAACGAAGTGATTCAGGCCTGCACGGAGCCGTCTGGCCCGGCGGATGATGTTGGAGAGCGGTGGTAGTCATGTTCGAACGTTATACCGAGAAAGCCCGAAGGACCATTTTCTTTGCGCGCTACGAAGCCAGTATGTTTGGCAGCCCCTATATCGAAACGGAACACCTGCTGCTGGGTATTTTGCGCGAGGACAAAGCGCTGGCGAATTCTGGGCTCGTTCGATGCCATCGAATCGATTCGCCAGCAAATCGAGGCTCACACTACGATTCGAGAGAAGGTTTCAACGTCCGTCGATCTTCCGCTGAGCCACGAATGCATGCGCATCCTGGCCTATGCGGCCGAGGAATCGGCGCGGCTGAACCACAAGCACATCGCGCCCGAGCACATGTTGTTGGGCCTGCTGCGCGAGGAGAAATGCTTCGCCGCCGAGATGCTGCGCCAGCGCGGCATAGGCTTGACCCAAGTGCGCCAGGAAATCCAAGGTTCGTCCTGGTCGCCCGCGGAGCCTTGAGATGGCTGCACCTTGCTCAACTGTACGTCAGGAACGTGCCGGATTAGGTCTCCGAAGCCTTGCGTGCGCAGGCCAAATCCAATCGGCGGTCCATCGCAGCCGAGACCATCTCACTGCTCGAAAACACGCTTCCCACGCGGTCGGAACTGCGCCGGCGGGTTGTTGCCGGTGATCTCGCTGGGCGCTGTTCATTCCACGACGCAGTAGCAGTACAGGAACTGCTGGGTGGTTCCGAAAGGCGTGCGATGCAACTCCTGGCGGCTTTCGAGCAGCCGAAAGCTTCGGCCGAACTGATCGTGTAATGACGCGGCATCGTAGCGCACCACGTCCAGCCCGCTGCACCTTTGCGGACCTTCTGGCCCGAACGTGCCAACAATGACATGACCGCCCGGCCTGACCGCACGCAACGCTTGCCGCACATAGGCGACTCGCTCATTATCCGAGGTCAGAAAGTGGAAAACAGCGCGATCGTGCCAGACGTCATAGCCATGCCGCGTCAAGTCCGCTTCGAGCAGGCCCGCGGCGATCCACTGCACCTGCTCGGCCAGCGGCCCCAGCCGCGCCCGGGTCACCTTCAAGGCGGTCGGCGAAATATCCAAAACAGTGACATGTTGATAGCCGCGCGCGAGCAAATCGTCTACCAGCGTGGATTCACCCCCACCCACGTCGATAATGGATGCCGAGCGTCCCGCGGCCGCGCGTTCAATCAGATCCAGCGAGGTTTCCAGATGCGGGCGGTACCAACTGAAGGCATCCGGCGGCCTGTCGCGATAGACGTTTTCCCAATGCCCCCGGGCGTTCACGCCTCCAGTGTACTCTCGTCCAGCGCGCTCTAGCGAGCCGATTGGATAGGTGGAAGGGGGAGCTTGTTAGCGAAATATTCAGCAGTCGTGTCTGTGAAGTGACCATAATCGACGGTCGTTATGCCGTCGGTCTTATCGTCGACTCGCGTCAAGCAGCCGTCCTTATCGCAAAAGGCATCCCATGCCGAGACATACGTGATGTCCGTTCGCGATCGGAGCAGGCTCTCCAGAGACTCCGCGGCTCGGCGCGCTTCCAGATCCAGTCCGAAACGCATTCGTCGCGGCACCCGATGCA
Organism: Bryobacteraceae bacterium; assembly: GCA_035501355.1. GTDB lineage: Bacteria > Acidobacteriota > Terriglobia > Bryobacterales > Bryobacteraceae > Palsa-89. The sequence goes on from DATJWJ010000199.1 coordinate 14,300, forward strand.
AGGGAACATCTTGGTTATAGAACTCCAGCAAGGTTCTGGGCAAGTCCTTGCGCCACTGCGGCGGCGCCCCCACCACGATAACCTGGCGTGTCCCCAGCTTTTCGATTTCTGAAATAGTCTGATCGAGTTGTTGGTAAGCAGGCAGATCCTGCTTCCACTGCTGCATGTAGTGGTTCCAAACGGCGAAGAGAATCGCCGTGTCGGGTCTTGCTTCCTGAAGCTTACTCAGGACGAATCGATTGCCATGCGCGCAGTTCGGGTACCCGAAATCGACAATCGGCGGGCAAGCATCCCGGGTATATTGCGCCAGACGAACCCGGTCCCCAATCGTCTTTCTTAGCCCTACGAAAAGCCGGGCAGCGTGCGAATCGCCCCACACAAACACCAGCGGCCTGGCCTGGCCGTGATCGACGCACTCTTCCGAGAATGTGTCGGCCGGCTGCTGCTCAGTTAACCAGCAACTCCGATATCTGCCTTTCGTCCAAAGATCGTAGTTACCGATGCGTGCATACTGCTGAAGAAGCTCAGGGGCCCGTGCGCGCATCCGGGACGCCAGCCCATGGTGTTCCATTGTTTCAGTCCCGATACCGCCCATCGCCAACATCAGCGCCGCAAGGCACAATACTTTGACGGATCCATAGGTGCCAGAACGAATGGGAATCTCGACAACCTTATATGTGATCCAGGCGGCGATCAGGCTTGCCAGGATAGCGCCCATACGCGTCCCCACCGTGGGCGCCGCGTTTCCCACGATTCGCGCGAACGACAAGAAAGGCCAGTGCCAAAGATACAAAGGATAGCTCACCAGGCCGACCAGAACCATGGCGCGATTCGACAGTACCCTGCGGTTAAACCACGCCTCCGGACCGGCGGAAAGGAGCAGCACCGCGCCAACGGTCGGCAGGGCCGCCCGCCAGCCGGGGAAGTTCTGTTCTCGGTTCAAGGCAAATACGCTGACGACAATGAAAAGTATCCCGGCCGGCGCTTGGAGGTCCCGAGCTACGGTAAGCCTGGCCAAGAGTGCCGCCCCTTTACGCTTGCCCCCCGGTAACGCACCGTCGGGATTCCTGGGCAACAAGGAGCCATAGGCAAACATGCTGCCGATCATCAGCTCCCAGAACCGGGTTAGCGGGGAATAAAATGCGGCAACGTTATCGCTTTGAACCGTGGCTACGTTCAATCCGAACGACACGAGCAGGACCGGCAGAATCAGCAGGGGAAACCTCAGGCGTAGCTTCCAGGCGATGTAAAGCAGCAGTGGCCATAGTAAGTAGAACTGTTCTTCGATGCCGAGCGACCACAAATGCAGCAGAGGTTTG
>DATJWJ010000200.1:0-22373 GCA_035501355.1 Bryobacteraceae bacterium
CGGCCCATGAGTATCTGGGGACCGCGCCGGCCAGCCAGGACGAGCAGGTGGCATGCTGAGCCATTCAGTCAGCGTCATCATTCCGGTGCGCAATGGCGAGCTTTACCTGGCCGAGGCGATCGATAGCGTTCTCAAACAGACCTATCCCCCCCATGAAGTGATTGTCGTGGATAACGGTTCCACCGACGGGAGCCGGAGAGCGGCGGAGCGCTTTGCGCGTCTGGTTCGAGTGATCGACGAACCCGTACCCAGCATTGCCCGGGCGCGGAATGCGGGAGTCCAGGCCGCCAGCGGGGATCTGATCGCGTTCCTGGATGCGGACGACCTGTGGGACCCACCGAAATTGGCCCGGCAGATCGACGTTCTGGAGCAGCAAGCGGAAGTGGACCTGGTATTCACTTGGATGCGCGACTTCATCAGCCCGGAGTTGACCGAAGCGCAAAGAGTGGGGCTAGCGGGGCGTGGTGCGTATGAGGGCTGGCATGCATCCACGATGCTGTGCCGAACTTCGGCCCTGCATGCGGCCGGCCCGATGCCCGAAATTCCTCTTGGAGAATTCATCGCCTGGTACGGCGTTGCACAGAGCGCGGGACTTCACAGTCACATGATTTCTGATGTCCTGGCCAAACGCCGCATGCATCTTCAGAACACGACGCGGGGCCTTGAAGACCGGAATGGCTACTTGCAGGCGGCCAAGCTGGTGCTGGATTCCAAGCGAGCCAGAGGTCGGGCACCGGGAGACTGATGGAAGACCTGCTGGAAGCTCTTTTGTGGCCGGAGCCACGGGCGCGTCAAGCCTGGGACCGCTGGCGATCCGGTATAGAGGTCGACCGCGTGCCGCATGCCGCGCAGCAGATGTTCTCGGCGCTGAGTCCCCGGTTCCCGGCGTGGCTGGAAAACGATCCTGCGGCGGGCATCTTTCAAGGCATCGTCCGCATGGCCTGGAGCAAGAATCAGCTTCGCATCCGAAAGGCCGTGGAATTGATGGCGCTGCTCGAAGGCGCCGGCGTTCGGAGCCGCGTGGCAGGGCCGCTGGCGTGGGCCCTGAGAACACCCGCGCCGGCCGTTCGCCCGATTCCCTACCTTACGTTGCTGGTGGCGCGCGGCGATGTCCGCAAGGCCGCGGATGTGTTGGCAGATGCGAACTGGGCGCCCTACCCGGATGTATCCTCGCTCCAGGAACTGGACTGGTTTGACCGCATCGCGTTCGAGCAGGACGGCCTGCACTTGCATCTGCACTGGCGGCTGCTCGCGACGCCGCCTGAAGACGCAGCACGCTGCGAAAAAGCTTTCCTGAACGACTTTTGCGCCATCCAGTGGAACCAGCAGGTTTTCGAAACTACATCGAAGGAAAGCACGCTGCTGCAGATCCTGTGTGGAGCGCGCGATGGTGATGTTTTTCCATGGCAGGCCGATGTGGCGCTGCTGGGAACCGCCGGTATCCGTTGGGCCGCGTTCCGGCGCCTGGCGCTCCAGTTCGGCCCGGGCGCGCTTGAGCGTTTGCAAGAATTGCGCGCCAGCAGCCCGCTGGTACTGCCCGCGCTACGGCAGGATCGTGCTGGCAGGCTGCGCCGAAAGTTTCAATATTTTTGGGGCCAGTATCGTATCCGCAGCTACTATCGCAAAGAGAAACCGAGTTGGCCGGGGTTCGCGCGGTTTCTAGCCGACCGCTGGAATCTCCCGCACGTTTGGCTGGTTCCTTTTGCCGGCGCGCGCCGAATACTTCAACACGCATGTACTATCAGGGAGGGGAAGACATGAACAAGATCTATACAGCCGCGGCAGCGCTCGCAGGCATCGTAATCGGTTCCATCGGCAGCCAGGTGCTGAAGGCGCAGAAATCGCCAGCCGGTTATTACATCGCGGAGGTTTTCGAAGTCAGTAACCAAGATCAGTTCAACACCTATGCTGCCGGCGTTCCCAAGACCATCGAAAAATATGGGGGGCACTATATAGTGCGCGGCGGCAAGACCGAGTCGCTGGAAGGCGAGCAACCGAAACGCATCGTGGTGATTGCCTTCAATAGCGTGGCCGATGCCCGGAAATGGTACAACTCGCCGGAGTACTCGGCCATCCGGCCGATCCGACTGGGGTCGGCGAAATCTCGCGGCTTCATCGTGGAAGGCGTTGCACAGTAGCCGCTTCGATTACTTCGCCAGTTCCCCAGGAGCCGGCAGCGTCACTTTGCCGGTGGCAGCCCATTCCGTGCCGCGCGTGAACGTCACTTTGAAAGTGGTCTCGGCGCTGGTATCGGCGTCGTGACCCAGAGCCGTCACAAACACGCGACCCTGGCCGTATTCGGTGGTCCAGAGGATCGGCTCGTTGACGCCTGCCCCCGACATGGGCTGCTTGTTTCTGGCGTCGGAAGCGTGTTCATCGTAACGGGAATGGTCGTCATAGGCGGTGGCGAGGACGTGATAGGTGCCCTCCGGCTGCCATTTCAGGTTGGCGTACAATTCTTCGTTCTGAACCGGGAGCGGCGTCTTCAGCCCAGCTAGTATGGGGTGATTGGCGTCTTTGATGTCCACCGTAAAATCGTGCCTGGCGGAATGATGACCATTGCCTGCTCTCCAGTTGCCGGCCGACATTTTTTCATATTCCGTCCAGCCGGTGAATGCCGCCAGGGAGAAATGATATATGACTAAGCCCTTGCCGGAGCGGATAAAGTCGGCCAGCGCGTTGTCGGCGCGATCGCCCCAGCGAAGCTGCGCCTGGCCGCGTTCGAAGTAATTCACAACCACGACATCGTAGGGGGCCAACGTTTCGGGTCCTGCGCCGCGGAACTCTTCTGTCACGCGAACTTCGAAACGGCCCGTGTCTTCAAGTTCTTTTCTCAAAACCGGCGTGGTTCCTTTCCAGTCATGACCGTTCTGGCCGGTGATGATGAGGACCTGGAGCTTGGGCGGGCCAGAAGGGCCGCGGCCTTGCCCGGTCAGCAGAGGTAAAGCGAGAACCGTCAAAAGGAGCGATCGCGCAGTGTGCATGGTAGACCTATTTTCTGCAGCGCGAAGACGGCTGTCAAGCGGCTGCGGCCTAAATCGGCCGCGCTCGAAGCTACAGCGCGTTCGCGGCGACCCGCACGAGATTCCGAGCGGCGGCCTTTGACTCACTAGTTACGATCACCGCCCGGGTTTGGTTGGACTCAACCGAGGCAGTGTACTGGCCCGAGAAATCCGCGTCAAAGTAGCCGCCGGGGGCCGAATCGTGCGCCAGGAACAACGAGAACTCCCGCGTGCCGTTGGAGTAAACCAGGTGCAGGAACAGGCGGCCACTGAGAACGCACAGTTTGCCGCGATCGAGACGGTATCCTGGGACGACGAATCTTGAGTGCGCCGCCGGCGAGACGCCCAATTGTCGGCCCAGTGCATCGATGCCAGCGGTTTCAAAAATCCAGCGCCGGGGCTCCCGGCGAACGATCTCGCGGAGATGATCGCGCGCGGCATCCGAGCAAACTTGCGAAGGCTGCAACGTAAACCAAGTGCGCAGGCCAACAGACGCGAACACGCACAACAGCAATAGGAACGCGGCACTGGCGGCGACGAGAAGACGTCTGGGGAAGCGTGGCGCGATGGCTTTGCGAATCCGATGTTCTAAGGCTGATACATCGAATGGCTCAGCTAGAATTTCCTGCCGCAACTGCCGATCTAGTTCCGCGTCGTCCCGATACCAATTCATACTGCTCCCTCAGCTGAGCATTTGAATTTTGGCGCGCCCATCAACTCGCCGCGCAGGGCTTGTCGCGCGCGGCTGATCCGTGACATCACGGTACCGATTGGGATTGCCAGAATCTCCGCCATCTCCTGGCAGGTGAATCCTTCCACTACGCCTAAAAGCAGCACGGTTCGATGTTCCAAAGTTAGTCTCGCAAACGCCAGAGCCATTTCGATCGCGCCGTGGGTGTCTGGGGCGTAAAGCTCCGGCTCCAATTCGGTTATCAGCGGCAACATGGCGACAGCGGGTTTGCGGGCGAGCGCATGGAATTCGTTGAACAAAATCCGGAACAGCCAGGCTCGAGCGTTCGTGCCGGCGCGAAATTGATGAAAGCTCCGCCAGGCCAGCAACAGCGTCTGTTGAACCAGGTCCTCGGCCGTAGCTCGGTCAGAGGCTATGCGCCGAGCCACGCGGAGCAAGCTTCGCGTATGTGGCATAGCGATTTGCTCGAACTCATCCTGCCGTCTTCCCACCGTACCGCCGAAAGCCGATTGTAGCGTGCTTATCGCAAGGGACTACTTCTTCAGAGCGTTCTCAATTGCGCTAATCACCTCGGGAGAATCGGGTTTCACAGCGGGTTCGAATCGCGCCAGGATCTTGCCATCGCGTCCGACGAGAAATTTTGTAAAGTTCCATCTGATGTCGCCTCCGGTTAGAGGGTTGGCACTTTTGTCTGTAAGGAACTTATAAAGATCGGCCTGGTCGGCGCCCTTCACCGAGATCTTGGAATACATCGGGAACGTCACGTCGTACTTGCTCTTGCAGAACTGCTGGATCTCCGCATCCGTTCCGGGTTCCTGGCCCATGAAATTATTGGCAGGGAAGCCGAGAATCACCAATCCCTGATCTTTGTAGTGACGGTAGGTGGCTTCTAGCGCCGTATACTGCGGTGTAAAGCCGCACTTGCTGGCCACATTGACGATGAGCAAGACCTTCCCTTTATAGGCACTGATCGGTGTGGGCTGACCCTCAATCGACTTCAGCGAAAAATCGAGGACCGAAGACGCGGCCAGCGCCGACACGGCAAATAAAAGGATTCCAATGGGTGTTTTCATACCAGGTAAAATGCGCGTTTGAGCTAAGTTCATCCCTGAAGCATCGATAATTCCACGCATGCAGCGGCGGCTCACTTCTTCTCAGCCGGAAATCTACTATCGATGGGCTTATCGGGATGGGAGCGGATCTGTAGTACCGCGCAGTGGTGATACGTAAAGTCGCCAGGCTTGTTCAATCCATGATTCGCCATAAATTCGATGATCTGCAATGTGCATTTAGAACAGTTGATGTTCGGAATCTCGATGTCAGTTTCAAATTCCGTATCGGCCCGCGAGATATGTTGCCAAAGGCCATCCGCGAGCACAGGCGGAATGAACGGATATTGTATTGCGCCCGAGACCGAACGCGGTCCATTCGGCGACTCCACGGTGACCGCTATGGGATCTTTTGGTAATTCATCCAGCGAGTTCACGGCGAGAGCAATCCGGTAGAAGCCCGGGTGAAAGATCGTCTCTCGCACTCTAACGTGCAGCTTGTCACCGCCCTGGACGTTCGTTACGGCCCCGCTCGGCTTGCCTGGGTCGCCGTTGGTTCCCCCGCAGGGACCCGCTTTCTGCGGATCGCCTCGCTGGTCTTCTTGAATCCATGAAGCCGGCTCGATCAGCCTGAAGTGTGCCAGCCCGTAGGGCGGCAAAAACGCCACTGCCATCGAAGCTAATAGAAGGCTCGGTGAGACTCGCATTGTTTTCGCTTCCTTGACGTACTGAGATTGCCCGCTGGCCTATGCAGTGCGGGCCCGGGCACACCTACTAACTTAGAATGCAGCGCACGGCTAAATTCATCCAGGAGCCGGAAATTTAGATCGTCTCCAGCTCTTCTTCCAGCAGTTGCTTCTGGTACAGGTCGGCGTAGTAGCCGCCGCTCGCGACCAGTTCGGCGTGGCTGCCCTGCTCGACGATTTCGCCGTGCTCGATTACGAAGATTCGCCCGGCGCTGCGCACGGTGGAGACGCGATGTGAAATGAGAATCGTGGTGCGGCCTTGCATGACGTTTTCGAGAGCGGTGAGGATGCGCTCCTCGGTCAGGGTGTCGACGCTGGATAACGCGTCGTCCAGGATCAGGATGCGCGGATTGCGCAGGATGGCGCGGGCAATGGCCACGCGCTGCTTCTGGCCGCCGGAAAGTGTCAGGCCGCGCTCGCCGATCATGGTCTGATAGCCGGCTGGGAATCCCGCGATGTCCGGCGCCAGTCCCGCCAGCTCCGCCGCGCGCTGGATGTCTTCTTCGCCCGCATCCTCCACGCCGAAAGCAATGTTCTCCGCCAGCGTCGCGCTGAACAGAAACGTCTCTTGCGGCACGAAACCGATCTGACGCCGCAGCCATTCCGGATCCAGGTCGCGCAGGTTCGCGCCATCCAGATAGACAGCGCCGTCGGTGGGATCGATCAATCGGGGGATCAAGCTGACCAGCGTGCTTTTTCCGCTGCCAGTGTGTCCCACCAACGCCACCGTGCTGCCGGCCGGGATCTCCAGATCGATGTTGCGCAGCGCCTGGCCGGTTGGATAACTCATCGCGACCTGGGAGAACAGCAACGCGCCCTGGGCTTCGCGCGGCGGCTCCAGGAGCGCGCCAGGAGGCGCCGAGATGCTGGGCTGCTCCCGCATCAGCTCCATGATCCTGGACCAGGAAGCCGTGCCGCGCTGCATCAAATTCACTACCCAGCCCAGGGCGATCATCGGCCACACCAGCATTCCCATATAGGTGTTGAACATCACGAAGCTGCCGAGCGAAATGCGGTGTTGGAGTAATTGGTAGCCGCCGGCGAAGAGCACCAACAGGAAGCTCATTCCGATGAGCGCTTGCAACGCCGGCATAAACAGAGCCGAAAGCCTGGCCAGACGGATGTTCTCGCCCACGTAATCCTGATTGAGCAGCTCGAATTTCTTGAGCTCGGCCTGCTCCTGCGCGTATGCACGGACCACGCGCACGCCCGAAAGGTTCTCTTGGACGCGGCTGCTGATGTCGGAGAACATCCTCTGGATGGTTTCAAAGCGGTCATGAATGCGCCTGCCGAACAGAATCACCACCACGCTGACGACAGGCGCCGGGACCAGGCAGATCAGAGTAAGCCGCCAATCGGTGGAGAGCATGACCGCGACGGTGAAGAGCGAAAGGAACATGGTCTCGGTCCAATACATGACGCCGGGGCCGAGCATCATGCGCACCGCGTTGAGGTCGTTGGTGGCGCGCGCCATAATGTCGCCGGTGCGGTACTTGGCGTAGAAGTCCGAGGACAGCCGTACCAGGTGTGAGAACAGGTCGTTGCGCAGCTCGTATTCGATATCGCGCGAGATGCTGATCAGGATCACGCGCATCCAATATTGGAAAATTCCCTTGACGGCTGAAAGCAGGATCAGCAGCGCCGCGAATTCGAACACCAGGCTGATGCGGAATCCGCGGGTGAGCGAATCTATACCGCTGCGAATCACCAGCGGGAGCGAGGCGTGCAGAATGTCGCGGGCCAGCAACGAGCCCATGCCCAGCGCCAGGCCGCCGCGATGTCGCCACAGATATGGTCCGGCGGTTTTGATGATTTTCCGCATGCTACATTCCCAGCCAGGTGGCGACGGTCTTCATCCACTCGATCACCAAGGTCTTGCGGGCGTCGCGGTTTTTCCACCAGCTGCCTGGCTCGAAAAATCTGTCGGGCGCGCTCACCATGTGGATTTCCAGATCCTTCGCCTTGGACCGATAGATGTTACCGGCGCGCCGGGTGTGGTAGTTGCTGGTCACGATATCGACTCGATGGGCATTTCGCCGCCGCAGTTCCGCGATCACGACGTCGGCCTCGGACACCGTGGACCGCGTATCGTTCGGGAGCGCTACGAAATAGGATTCCGGATAACCATGCCGGGTTGCAAATGGAATGGCCAGATCGGACTCATGGTAACCGTAAATTTCTCCGGGGCCGCTTACCAGCGCTTGCTTGGCGAGGCCCTGGCGCACCAGATCGGCAGCGGTCAGGATGCGATTGCCGGAGAAGTCGCCCGCCAGCACCACGATCATGTCGGCCGGCGCGGGAGCATCGGCTTTCACCAGGAAGCCGCCCAGCAGGGCCAGCCACAGGCGGGAGGTTAGCAGAATGAGAGCCAGAAGGAAGATCGCGGCCAGAAGCCAGCGAAAACGGCTGCGGCCCCCGGTCACGCCCGCGCTACTTGTCCTCTGAAGAAGGGGTTTGGTCCAGATGACCTGACTTCAGTTTTTGAAACATGCGCTCGACTTCGGCTTCGTCTTCCGGGAGCAGCAGCGGAGGGCGGGCCACCGGCAACTGTCGGCGCGCCGCGGCGGCTGTAATCGCTTCACCCCAGAACTGGCGGTAGGGCACGCCATCGATCAACGCCTCGCGGGAATAACGCCGCAGGCTGCGAAGGAGGCCGCTGGATGCCTCGGGGTCGCCGGGGAAAACAACCAAGTGCTTGCTTTTGTCGGCCAGGGTCAGGCGGACCATGAGAGGCGTGTTGGCGCTGCGATCCAGCCGTCGGATTTGTTTCCAAGGAATCGCCGTGCGGCCGATCTTGATGTGGCTTTCGTAGATCTCAACCACGGGGCGCGAGGCGAGGTAAAGAACCAACACCGCGGTGAGCAAGGAAAGCGCCGTCGCAATCCAACACAGGGGCGACGTAAAGGATAGCCAGGCGGAGAATCCGCTCAGCGCCAGCGCTGCGAGTCCGGCCCATGCATAATGGCGAGGGACCCGGTAGCGTGAGATCGGCACAGGCACACTTTCAGACTACCTTGAGGGAGCGCTCGCGTCAATGCGTGGTTGCTTGAGTACGGTCAGGCCTGTCCAGGCGTAATGGATGCCGCTCCACGCTGTGGCCGCAATCATGAGCGTAAGCGCCAGCCGAACCGGTGCTGGGATACCGGCGCGGTCCCCCATCACTACCAGGGCCGCTGCGATTTGGAAGAATGTGCTGATTTTTCCCCACACTGACGGCGGGAATTTTCGAACCGAGGTGAATCGCAGACCGTACGCGGCCATGCCCAGAATCAAGAGATCTCTTCCAAAGACCAACGCGACCATCCACCATGGAATGGCCTGGGCCAAGCCGAGCGAGACATAGATCGCGACCAGCAGGATTTTGTCGGCGATCGGGTCGAAGTAGGCGCCCACGCGCGTTGGTTGGCCGAAGCGCCGCGCCAGGAATCCATCGATGACATCGGTGACGCCGGCCGCGAAAAACAGAATGAGCGCGCGCGTCCACTGGCCGTGCAGGATATCGGCCGCGACGAATGGCGCCAGGACCAGTCGTAGGAGCGTGAACAGATTGGCGGCGTTGACCAACCCTTAAACTAACACCGGGAGCGAAGGACTACGACACCAGCGCATGTGCCACTCGCGTGGCAAGCTGATCGAAGCTGAGCATCTCGTAGAGCGACGGATCGCTCATGATGCGCGACACCAGCGCCGTGTGCATGGCATGTCCGGCGCGTTCGGCGATGACGTGGCCCAGCAGTGGCTTGCCGACCAAGGCCAAATCGCCGATCAGATCCAGCGCCTTGTGGCGGCAGCATTCGTCGGGAAAGCGCAAGCCCTCGGGATTCTGCACGCCGCCGCGATCGAAACAAACCGCGTTCTCCAGCGCTGCGCCGCGGATGAGGCCCATGTTGCGCATCTGATCCAGCTCGTGCAAGAATCCGAACGTGCGCGCCGGGGCGATTTCCTGCGCGTAGCGCTCGGGCGTCACTTCCATATCGAGCGATTGGCGGCCGATCAGCGGATGATCGTAGAAGACGTCGCAGGTGAGCAAAAAACGGTCGGACGGAAGAATCGAAATGCGCTTGCCGCCGCTTTCCACCATGATCGGCCGGCGGATGCGCAGGAAACGCTTGCGCCGCCGGTACGACTTGAGGCCGGCTTCGCGCAACAGCTCCACGAAAGGCGATCCGCTGCCATCCAGGATGGGAACTTCCAGGTTGTTAATCTCGACGTAAGCGTTGTCGACGCCGGAACTATAGAACACGCTGAGCAGATGCTCGGTGGTGGAGATGAGGACGCCTTGGCGCATCAGGCTGGTGGCGTAGCTCACGCGCGCTACATAGCGCCAGCTGGCCGGGACCTGAAAATTATCGAGATCGGTGCGGACAAAAACGATGCCGGTGGATGGGGGAGCGGGAAGAATACGAATTGAAACCGGCACGCCGCTGTGAAGGCCAACGCCCCGGGCCTCGACGGGCCGCTGCACCGTAGTTTCAAACCGCAATGCCAGCTCCGACGGGTCGCTGCTCTCTATAGTCCATGTGTCTTGTCCAATCGAAGCCATTCTAACAATCAGTAAACCCGTGTCGCTAGCTTTTTGATTCGAAAAGGTTTGTAAAGTTCAGAGTGTTGCAGGAATGCCACAGTTTGGGCATTGGTTTGTGGTCGAAAGAATGCAATTTGGAGGGTTGCGGCGAATCGTTCCGCCTCGGTGCACGCTATGCTGATGTCTGGTGCCCGATCGTCCCCGGCTGTTCCTGATCGATAGCTACGGGTTCATTTTCCGCGCGTATCATGCGCGCGCGCGCAGCGGCGCTCCCCCGATGCGGACCACTACCGGTCTGCAGACCGAGGCGGTGTACATCTTCCACAACATGGTGCGCAAGCTGCGTGCGGCGTATCATCCCGCATACATTGCGGCGATTTTTGAATCGGGAAAGACCTTTCGGGAGGAGACGTACGCGAACTATAAGGCCAACCGGGCCGCGATGCCGCCCGATCTGGCCGAACAGATTCCCTATATCCGGCGGCTGCTGGAGGCGATGCGCATCCCGATCCTGCAATATGAAGGCTTCGAAGCGGACGACGTGATTGGAGCCATTGCCGCGCGCGCCAGCGGTATGAACGATGTGGTGATCGTTTCGAGCGACAAGGATATGCTGCAGCTGGTCAACGAGCGCGTGCACATGTACAACCCGGTGAAAGAAGATATCTGGTACGACCCGGCGATGGCTGAACAATATATGGGCGTGAAGCCGGCGCAAGTGGCCGACATGCTCGCGCTGATGGGCGATTCGGTGGACAATATTCCCGGCGCGCCCGGGATCGGTGATAAAGGCGCGCGCGATTTGATCCAGCGCTTCGGATCCGTGGAAGGAGCCATTGAGCACGCCGCGGAAGTGGAACGCAAGACTTATCGGGAGAGCCTGCAGAACAATCGCGAGCAAATCCTGCTGAGCAAGAAACTCGCCACCATCGACATCTCGGTTCCCATCGAGTTTCACATCTCGGATCTGGCGGCGCAAGAACCGGATATCGCCGAGCTGAAGAAGATTTACAAGGAGCTGGAGTTTTACAGTCTGCTGAAGGAGCTTTCCCCTACCGACGATTCGTCCAAGCGCGACTACGCGACCATCAGCGGGCGCGCGGAGGCTGCGGCGTACGCCGCTGAGCTTGAAAAACTGGACGCCGCGAAGCCGATCGCGTTCGCGATTCGAGCCGGCTCGGAAGGCGATTTGCCGCTCACCACGATTGGGGTCTCATTTCAATCCGGGGTGGGGCGAGCGCTTTCGGCTGAATATCTGGATGTGCTGAAGCCTCTACTCGAAGATCCGCGCCGCGTCAAGATCGCGCACGACGTGAAATTGCTGCTGCTGGCGCTGGCTCAACATGGCATCGAGGCGCAAGGCTTCCGCCACGACCTGCTGCTTTATTCCTTTCTGTTGTGTTCCGATCCAGCGGCGTGCTCGCCGGAGGTGCTGGCTGAGCGATATCTCGATCGCAAGCTCGGTCCGGCGGCCGAGCAGCATGCAGACCTCGCGTTCACGCTGGCTGAACGGCTTATTCCAGAGATCGATCGGGAAGGCTTTCGCAAGATTTACGAGGAGATCGACCTGCCGCTTGCGTCGGTTCTGGCACGCATGGAACGAACTGGAATTCGGATCGAGCCGGGCCAGTTGAAACTTCTTTCAGAACGGCTGGATTCCGACATCCAGCGCCTGTCGTCGGAGATTTACGAGCTGGCGGGCAAGCCGTTCAATATTAATTCGCCGGCACAGCTCGGCAAGATCCTGTTTGAAGAAATGAATTTGCCGGCGCCGGTGAAATATGGAAAAGGCAAAACGATTTCAACCGCCGCGGATGTGCTGGAAGGCCTCGCGGCCGAGCACGAGATCGCGCGCAAGGTACTGGACTACCGGCAACTGGCCAAGCTCAAGGGCACCTACATCGACGCTCTTCCCGCGCTGATCGATCCTAAGACCGGCCGCTTGCACACTACCTTCAATCAAGCCGGTGCGGCCACTGGGCGGCTGTCATCGTCCAACCCGAACCTGCAGAACATTCCGATCCGAACCGAGCTGGGCCGCGAGATCCGCGCCGCGTTCGTACCGCGCGAGGGCTGGAAGCTGGTGGTGGCGGACTATTCGCAGATCGAATTGCGATTGCTCGCGCACATGTCGCACGATCCGGTGCTGGTGGAAGCATTCCGTCATGGCGAAGACATCCACACGCGAACCGCGGCCGAGGTGTTTCGCGTGCTTCCTTTAGCGGTGACGCCGGAGATGCGGCGCCGGGCCAAGGCGGTCAACTTTGGGATCGTGTACGGCCAGACTCCCTTTGGGCTGGCTGCGTCGCTAGGCATCGACCGCAAGGAAGCCGAAGCTTATATCCATACCTATTTCGAGCTGCACGCGGGGGTTCGTAAGTTCATTCAAGAAACCATCGCCGAGGTCCGCAAGAATGGCTACGCGATCACCATTTCCGGGCGTAAGCGGCCCATTCCCGATATGCACAGCCGCAATCCGAATGCGCGTTCGTTTGCCGAGCGCACCGCCGTCAACACCCCGCTGCAGGGCACCGCGGCCGATCTCATCAAGCTGGCCATGATCCGGATCGATGAAATACTGCGGCGCGAGAAGCTGGAAACACGGATGCTGCTGCAAGTGCATGATGAGTTGGTATTCGAAGCGCCTCCGGCCGAGGTCCAGCAAATCGTGAAGATGGTGAAGCACGAAATGGAGAGCGTGCACAAGCTGGACGCGCCGTTGGTGGTGGACGTCGGCAGCGGCGATAACTGGCGCGATGCGAAGTGAAAGAAGCCAGCAGTCTCCCCGCCCGTAATGTATAAAGGAAGAGAGGGCCACCCTAGCTCAGTTGGTAGAGCGGCTGATTCGTAATCAGCAGGTCGCCGGTTCGATCCCGGCGGGTGGCTCCAGTCAGGTCAGACTTCGGTACGCCTTAGTGTGAAATCAGGCCGCGCTTCCTGCGACGGATTCACGGCATGTCGCGTGCCACCAACCGCGATAGCGCTCCCGCCTTCCGCTGGGAGCCGATAAAAGCTTCCCGGAATGCCGCCTGCCGTTGAGCGGCGCGCCCATCGGGAGTGAGTTGGGCGCCTAAGCGGTCGCCGTCGTCGGGATCGCCGCCGCCTCCTCAACAACAATTCAAGTGGGCCGATAAGCAGAGCAGAGGTCTTGGCCTCGCCGAGGTGCAGCGTGTGTCCAGAAGGTGAAAATGTCGGGCGGGCCGGCCTGGTCGCGGCCGTGGAACAGGTCGCCGATGGCGTCGTGATCACCGACACCGCCGGAAATATTCAGTATGTCAATCCCGCATTCACCGCGATGACGGGATACGCCATCCAGGAAGCAGTGGGGCAGCACACACGGATTCTCAAGTCGGGCCGCCATTCCCAGGCATTTTACCAAGAGCTCTGGAACACGATACGCTCCGGGCGGGTATGGCACGGCGAGCTGATCAACCGCCGCAAGGACGGAACGTTCTATCCAGAGGAGATGCGGATCACTCCAGTCCGGGACACGAATGGCGAAGTTGTCAGCTACATAGCGATCAAGCACGACGTGACGGAGCGGCGGGCGGCCGAAGACACGCGGCGGTTTTTGGCCGCGATTGTGGAAAGTTCCGAGGACGCGATCATCGCCAGCACGCCCGCGGGTGTCATCCGCACCTGGAACGGCGGCGCGGAAGCGATTTTTGGATACTCCGCCGGATACGCGATCGGAAAGCACGTGTCCATGCTGATGGCGCCGGGTCACCTGCCCGAGCTTACGTATTTCACCGAACAGGTATCCAAAGGCGTCACCGTTTCCCAATACGAGAGTTTGTGCCTGCGCCAGGACGGAAGTGAGTTTCACGTATCCGTCACCGGGTCACCTATCATGAACTCCGCCGGTGAAGTCGTTGCCCTGTCGGCGGTACTGCGCGATATCTCAGAGCGCCACAAGGCTGAGCAAGCCCAAGCTCTCCTGGCGTCGATTGTGGAATCGTCCGACGACGCCATAAAGGCTGTAACGCTAGATGGAACTCTGGTCAGTTGGAACCGGGGCGCCGAGCGGCTGTTCGGTTACTCAAGCGAGGAAATCGTCGGGAAGGACGTCGCGATGCTGGTTCCTTTCGGCCACCGCGACGAACTGACTCAGAACCTGGCGACCATCGGCAAGGGGTGCGCCGTCAGTCCTTTCGATACGGTCCGCCAATGCAAGGATGGCCGCGCGATCGACGTCTCGCTCTTGATGTCCCCCATCCGGAATCCAGCCGGAGAGATAGTGGGCGCTTCGGCTATCGCCCGTGACATCGGCCAGCGCTTGCGGGCCGAGCGGAAGCTTCGGGAAAGCGATGAGCTATTCCGCGGGGTCTTCGAACACGCGCCCTTCGGCATGTGCGTGACCGGCCTGAACGGACGCTTTCTCCAGGTGAATGCGGCCTACTGCCGGATGCTGGGATATTCCGAACACGAACTGCTGGCCAAAGCCTGGATGGAACTGGTCCATCCCGATGACCTGGAGCCACACCTGCGAAGGCGCCAGCAGTTGTGCGACGAACCGCACGGATGCGTGGATGCGGAGATACGCCATATGCACCGCAATGGAAGTGTCGTGTGGGGGCGCGTGCGGGTGTCTCTGGTACGAGACCACTGCGGCAGCCCGTTATATTTTGTCGTTCATGTGGAAGACATCACCCAGCGCCGGCGGGCCGAAGAGGCGCTGTGCGAGAGCGAGGATCGCTTCCGCGTAATGGCCGACAGCTGTCCGACGCTGCTGTGGGTGACCAACGCCGAGGGTGGGGCGCAATTCATCAACCGGACATATCGGGAATTCTGCGGCACTACGCTCGAACAGGTGGAAGGAGGCAAGTGGCGGTTGTTGATTCACCCGGAGGATGCGCCCGAGTATGCCGCGGCATTTGAGCGAGCGGTCGTGCAACACACGCCTTTCCGGGCCGAAGCTCGCATCCGGCGCGCGGATGGCGAATGGCGCTTAATCGGCTCCAACGCTGAGCCCCGCTTGTCGACCGGGGGTGCATACCTGGGACATATCGGGCTCAGTGCCGACATTACGGACCGCAAGCAAGCCGAGCAAGCCCTGCGGGCAAGCGAAGAGAAATTTCGCCAGTTGGCGGAAAACATTCGTGAGGTTTTTTGGATGATGCCCCCGGCAGCCAACGAGATGCTCTACGTCAGCCAAGCGTACGAACAGGTTTGGGGCCGCACCTGCGACAGTCTCTACCGCAACCCGATGTCGTGGGCGGAGGCGATTCACCCCGATGACCGGGAACGAGCCCGGGTATTGTTCACCAGGCAAATGCAAGGCGAGCCCGTCGAGTCGGAGTATCGCATACGAACGCCGGAGGGGCGGGAGAAATGGATCCGAGACCGGGCCTTTCCCATTCGCGACCTGGGCGGCCAACTGGTTCGGATTGCCGGAATTGCCGAGGAGATCACCGAGCAGAAACGTCGCGAGGAGGAGCTGATTCAGGCCCGCGAAGCGGCCGATGCCGCCAATCGTGCCAAGAGCCGTTTCCTGGCCAACATGAGCCACGAAATCCGCACCCCCATGAATGGCGTCCTGGGGATGCTGCAACTCCTTTTGGGCACGGAGCTTACGCCGGAGCAGCAGCGATTTGCAAACGTGGCTCAGAAGAGCGGCCGCTCTTTGCTCGAGCTGATCGACGGCATCCTCGACCTTTCCAAGATCGAGGCGCGGAAAATCACACTGGAGAATCTAAGCTTCAATCTGCACCATACTATCGAGGAGGTCTGCGAACCATTGCGCGTCCAGGCGAATGCGAAGGGTCTCCGCTTTTGTTCACGCCTATCGCCGGAAACACCGCAGTTCGTCCGCGGCGACGCTCACCGTCTGCGCCAGGTATTGACCAACCTGGTCGGCAATGCGATCAAGTTCACCGAGCGGGGGGAAGTAACGCTCTATACGGCGCTCGAAAGCCAGGGCGATCGGACAGCCACGATTCGTTTCGCCGTGGACGATACAGGAATCGGGATACGGCCTGAACAGGTCGCAGTGCTTTTCTCGCGCTTCGTTCAGGCGGATGCCTCCACCACGCGCAGGTACGGCGGCACCGGGCTGGGGCTGGCGATCTGCAAGGAACTGGTGGAGATGATGGAGGGAACCATTGGCGTGGACAGCCGCGAAGGCCGTGGTTCCACCTTCTGGTTCACCGCGGTTCTGCAACTGGACGCGCCTCGCCATCAGCCGCTCCCGGCCGAACTCCTGGATGCGGACTCCGGGACGCCAGATGCACGGACTAGTGCCGGAGGTGCCGGGCGAATCCTGGTCGCCGAAGACAATCCCACCAACCAGGACGTAGTGCTGGCCCAACTCGAGAAGCTGGGATACAAAGCCGACGCGGTCTCAAATGGCGCCGAGGCTATTAAAGCGCTCGAGCAGAAAGCCTACGATGCGGTGCTGATGGATTGCCAGATGCCGGTAATGGACGGCTTCGAGGCAACGCGCCGCATACGCGCATCCATTCCGGGCATTCCGATCATCGCCGTCACAGCCGATGCGATGTCGGGCGATCGCGATCGCTGTCTGAGTAAAGGCATGAACGACTACCTTTCGAAACCGGTGGATCTGAGGCAATTGGCGGATGTGCTTGCCAAGTGGCTGCCCACGTCCGGCGCCGGTAACGGAGCGCAAATACCGGTTCCGCGCGACCGGGAGCAAACTGGCGCCGCTTTCAATATGGAGGCACTGCTGCGAAGGCTGATGGGAGACCGGCCGCTAGCCTGCGCCATCGTCAAAGGGTTTGTCCAGGATGTTCCCGCCCAAGTTAACAATTTGCGCGCGCGGCTGGACGAACGCGATGCGCCCGGCGCCAGGAGGCAGGCCCACGCCCTGAAGGGAGCGGCAGCCACGGTTGGGGCAGAGCGTCTGCAGCGGATTGCCTTGGAGATGGAACGCGCTGGAGCGGCCGGCGAGTTGGATCGCTGCCTCACGCTTATGCCCCGCGCGGCCAAGGAAGTCGAGCGGTTCAAGAGCGCACTCGAACTGGCCGGATGGCTCTAGACCAAATGACGAGACTGGAGTTAAAGGATGAGACGCGATGATGGATCTTGACAACGAACTAGGCGACCAGTATCTGGCCGATTCCTCAGAACACCTCGCAGCGGTTGAGGGCTGCCTTCTTTCAATCGAAAAGGGCGGGGCGCAGATCGATGAGGAAGTGGTAAATCGTGCCTTTCGGGCCATGCATTCGGTCAAGGGAGGAGCGGGTGTTTTCGATCTCGTGAAGATCGGCGACCTTGCTCACCGGACGGAAAGCGTGCTGGCACTGATCCGCTCCCGTGAGATAGTTCCTACGCCGGACCGAGTGCGCATTCTGCTGCAGAGTACCGACCGGCTCCAGGAGCTGATTCAGCAGCCTGGCACAAGCAACCAGGCCGATATCACTGGCATCCTGGCGGCGCTAGACAGGGTGCTTACCGGTCAGCGCTCGCCCGCCCCGCAGCGACATCCCGACGAGCGGAACTCAGGCGGCAGGAATTTGCGCATGCTCTTGGTGGAAGACGATTTCGCTAGCCGGCTTTTGCTGCAGACCTTCCTTTCCCGTTACGGGGAGTGTCACGTCGCTGTGAATGGATTGGAAGCGGTAGAAGCGGTTCGCTCCGCCTTGGAGCGAGGCGAGAGATACGATCTGATCTGCATGGACATTATGATGCCCGAAATGGACGGCCGCGAGGCAGTGCGGCGTGCACGGGCTCTGGAAGAAGAGCATGGCATT
This sequence comes from Bryobacteraceae bacterium, assembly GCA_035501355.1. Classification (GTDB taxonomy): domain Bacteria; phylum Acidobacteriota; class Terriglobia; order Bryobacterales; family Bryobacteraceae; genus Palsa-89. The sequence goes on from DATJWJ010000200.1 coordinate 17,726, forward strand.
CTCTCCACCTCCGGTGCCAAGATCATCATGACGACAGCGGTGGACGACGTCAAGGAAGTGATCCGCTGCTTCCACGAGCTCTGCGACGCATACCTGGTGAAGCCCATCGACCTCGGCCAATTGCTCAGCCACATGAAGACCTATCAATTAGTCCAGTAACAAACAACGCGAGCGGCTTACGGCAAAGCGAACGCAATCAACGCGTCGCTTCTGGTCGGATCAAACAACTGACTCCCGCCGGTTGCCGCGATTACCACGTATTGCTTTCCATCCCTACCCTCATACGTGATCGGGGAAGAATGCGCGCCCGCGTCGATCTTGGCGGTCCACAGCTCCTTGCCCGTCTTGGCGTCGAAGGCGCGGAACCGGCTGTCGTCGGTGGCACCGATGAATATCAGTCCCGCAGCGGTAGCAACCGACCCGCCTAGATTCGGCCGGCCCGTATTCTGCTTACCTTCCGGCAGACTTTCGGTGATCCCCAGATTCACCTGCCAAGCAATGTCGCCCGTGTTTACGTTGATCGCCGTGAGCCGTCCCCAGGGCGGCTGATTGCACAGCTGGCGGTTTTGCGGATTCCAAAATCGCATGGAGCCCTTATACGGTTCGCGGTTGTACATCGTTCCGTCGGCGCTTTTCACCATCACGTTGGTGCTGCCCAGATCGTGCGTATTTACAAACAGGTACCCCAGCTCCGGGTTGAATGAAGAAGGATTGAAGTTCCCACCGCCGATGGAACCGGGGAAGATGATGCTGGGGATGGTGGAGTAATGCGTGAATGGTCCGCCCGAGTGCATGCCGCCCGGTACACTTTCAAACAGGTCTTCGCAGAACTTCCGCAGCTCCGGCGTCACGGTGGCGATATCGGCTTTGGTGAAGCTATTGCGCGAGAGCGCGGGCGGCTTCACCGGGAACGGCTGCGTAGGCCAAGTGGTGTCGCCGGGCAGGATGTCATCCTGCGGGATGGGACGCTCTTGGACGCCATAGATCGGTTCCCCCGTCAGACGATTGAGAATGTACACGAAGCTCATCTTGGTGACCTGTGCGACGGCGGGAATCGTCCGCCCATTGCGCTTCACATCGATCAGGACCGGCGGGGCGGACAGATCGTAGTCCCAAGTGTCGTGATGGACCGCCTGGAAGTACCACTTCAGCTTGCCGGTCTGGGCGTCCACCGCAACGAGCGAAGTGCCGAACAGATTGGCGCCTTTGCGGTCGCCGCCCCAATAATCGGTCGTCGGCTCGCCGAAGGGCATATAAAGGATGCCGCGATTCGCATCGATGGTGAAGAATCCCCACACGTTTGCGCCGGACCGGTTCTTCCACGCCTCGCCTTCCCACGTATTGCTGCCGGTTTCACCCGGTCGCGGGATGGAATGGAACGTCCAGACGAGTTTGCCGGTGCGGATGTCCCAGGCGCGCGTGTCTCCGGCGGCTCCCACACTGGGCGTCTCCTGCACCAGCGCTCCGGTAATGACCAGGTTTTTGTAAACAATGGGCGGAGACGAAAGTCCAAACGACGCTTTAGCGAGTCCGTTGAGCGCGCCCGTCTTCATATCCACGACACCTTCGTTGCCAAAGCCCGGTGAAAGCTTGCCGGTTCTGGCGTTCAACGCGTAGAGCTTCCCAGTGTCGGTTCCGAAGAAAACCTGCGCCGGACTCTGCTTATCGCCCGCCCAGTAGTCCAGACCGCGCCGCGCCGGGTTTCCATCCGGTACATCGAAGGCCCACAACTCTTTGCCCGTCTCGGGCTCAAGCGCCACTACGCGCTTGTAGGGCGTGGTGAGATACATCATTCCCCCGACCACCAGAGGAATCGTTTCCGACGAGGGACCGCCAGCGCTCGCGCCGCCCGGATTCATGTGATACGTCCAGGCGCGCGCGAGCGTAGCCACGTTGGCTGGAGTGATCTGCCTGAGCGGCGAGTAACGATTGCTGCCGGAATCGTGGCCGAACGTGGGCCAATCGCTCTGCGCTCGGGCGAATGTGGAGAGCGCGGCGAGGGCGCAGAAGAGTCCAATGGCTCGCATCAGGATCACTTTAACATCGAATTCAAGTAATATTGGGTGGAAGCTGGAGGCGGCATGGCAATCCTTGGTGATCTTTCGCGCCGGCGGTTCGTGGCTTCAGCCGGCTGCGGGGCTCTGACATCGCGACTCTTGGCGTTATCCGTGGATGATAAGGCGAAGCTGCCGGTTGTTCAGAAGCGTTTGGAAAAGGTGTTCCGCGCGCCGTGCAAAGCTCCCAACGATCTGCAAGCTGCCTCGGATGGACTTTGGATTCTCGACCAGGTCGACCCCAACAAAGTCTTTAAAGTACGCTTTGAGGATGGTTCCGTGATCTTGCAACTGCAGACCGAATCGATTCACGGCAGCGGCATCACATACGGCGACGGCGCACTTTGGATCGCCTCGACCTGGAGTCTCAAAACTCTCAAAGTGGATCCGAAAACGGGAAAGACGCTGGCCGCATTCGACGAGCCCGGCGCCGGCATGCCCAAATTTGGAAACCCCGATCGACCCTCAGGCGCCCACGGGCTGAAGTGGGTAGATGGCAAGATCTGGATGGCGATGCCGCCCGCGGAGAAGATATATCTGATTGAGCCGGAGTCGGGCGTGGCGATCCGGAGCATTCCGGGACCGGGCATCCGCACGCATGGACTGGCCTGGGACGGCCGCTATCTGTGGTGCGCCGAATCCATCGATCGCGCCATTTACAAGTTGGATCCCTCTGACGGACGGCCGCTGGCCAAGATCCAGTTGACCAAGGACGATCCCGAGATTCACGGCCTGGATCTTTGGAAAGGCGCGTTCTGGTACTCCGACGCGTCGAGCGGCTGGATTTGCCGGCTGGTTTGAGCTCTCCTAGAACGTCTCGAAGCAAGCAATTCTTTGTCGATAAGCGCGCCAGCCACGCCAGCGAGCGTCTATCATAACTTCAGCGTGGGATCGAACGGTGGATTATGTTAAAGATGTTTAAATAAAACTAGTCTCAAAGAAGAGGATGGACCATGGGAAAAGCTCTGGAGGGTGTTCGGGTCTTGGACATGACGCACGTGCAGTCAGGTCCGACCTGCACCCAGATTCTGGCATGGTTTGGCGCCGACGTCATCAAGATCGAGAAGCCTGGCGAAGGCGATCCGACACGCGGCCAGTTGCGCGATGTTCCCGGCGCCGACAGCCTTTACTTCACGATGCTGAACAGCAACAAGCGCGGCATGACGCTGAACCCCAAGACCGAAGCGGGCAAGAAGATCTTTGCGCAGCTCATCGAGAGGTGCGACGTGATGGTGGAAAACTACGCGCCCGGCGCGATCGATCGCATGGGCTTTCCTTGGGAGAAGATTCAGCAGATCAATCCGCGGATGATCTATGCCTCGGTCAAGGGATTCGGTCCCGGTCCTTTTGAGGATTGCAAGGTCTATGAGAATGTCGCTCAGTGCACCGGCGGATCGGCCTCCACTACCGGTGAAATCGATGGTTTCCCCCTGGTTACCGGCGCCCAGATTGGCGATTCCGGCACCGGCATTCATCTGGTAGCTGGAATTCTTGCGGCCCTGCTGCATCGCGAAAGGAGCGGCAAGGGCCAGCGCGTGACCGTGGCGATGCAGGATGCCGTGCTGAATCTCTGCCGCGTGAAGCTTCGGGACCAGCAACGGCTGGCCCGCACCGGTGTTCTCAAGGAATATCCGCAATATCCCAACGGCAAATTCGGCGCTGCGGTGCCGCGGGCGGGCAACTCCTCCGGAGGCGGTCATCCTGGCTGGATCGTTCGATGCAAGGGTTGGGAAACCGATCCGGACGCTTATGAATATGTGATCACCCAGGCCCAGGCTTTTCCCGCGCTGGCCAAGATTATCGGCCATCCGGAATGGCTGGATGATCCGGAATTCAACACACCCGAAGCGCGACTTCCCAAGCTGGACTTGGTGTTCGCTGAAATTGAAAAGTGGACCATGACCCAAACCAAGATGGAGGTCATGGCCGCCCTCAATGCGGTGAATGTACCCTGCGGCCCAATCCTCTCGATGAGGGAGATCGCCGAGGAGCCGGCTTTGCGCAAGACCGGTACAGTTGTCGAAGTCGACCATCCGACGCGCGGCAAGTACCTCACCGTTGGCAATCCGATCAAGCTGTCGGACTCTCCTTCGGATGTGCGGCGGTCGCCGCTGCTCGGTGAGCATACCGACGAGATTTTGAAAACGGTTCTGGGACTGAAGGACGATGAAATCCAGGCCGCCCGCCAGCAGGGTGCGATTTAAGATGAACGTACTCATCCTGGGCGCCTCCTACGGTTCGCTGTTCGGCACCAAGTTGCTGATGGCCGGACACAGCGTTGCGTTGGTTTGCACGAAGGACACCGCCGATTTGATCAACCGGGAAGGAACGGTGGTACGTTTCCCTATCAAGGGACGGGAAAGGCCGCTGGATATTTCTTCGAAGAGTTTGCCGGGTGCACTTTCGGCGAGTACGCCCGAAGATGTGGATCCGGGTAGGTTCGATCTGATCGTGCTTGGCATGCAAGAGGCGCAATACGGGGCCTCAGGGGTTCGGGAGTTGATGAGCCGTGTCGCACAATCGCGAAAGCCCTGTCTGGCGATCATGTACATGCCGCCGCTGCCCTACCTGAAACGCATTCCTGGACTTTCGAC
>DATJWJ010000201.1:0-40007 GCA_035501355.1 Bryobacteraceae bacterium
AGGACACGGGCCGATTACAAGGGAACGTGCAAGGCCAGCAGCACATCTCCTACCAGGCGCTGTCGGAAAAGGTCAAATGGTTTGAGGAGCAGGTCAGAAGCGATCCCGCGGTTGAAGTGGTCAACGTGACCGCCGGCTCCAACGGGGGCGGGCGTGGCGGCGGCAACAACGCCAACATGAACATCCAGCTCAAGTCCTTCGAGGAACGCGGAAGAATCACGTCCGACCAAGTGATCGGCCGCATTCGGCAAAAAACGCAGAACATGCCGGGGGCGATTCTGTATCTGCAAAACTCTCAGGACATCCGCATCGGCGGCCGTCAGAGTAACGCGCAATATCAGTACACGCTCCAGACGCAGGATTTGGATCTGCTGGCGCAGTGGGCGCCACGAGTTCTAGCGCGCCTATCTCTGCTTCCAGAACTGGTGGACGTCAGCTCGGATCAGCAGAATTCGGGTCTGTCCTCAAAGGTGGTGATCGACCGCGACACGGCTTCGCGGCTGGGCCTCACCGCGCAAGCTGTCGACAGCGCGCTCTACGACGCCTTCGGCCAGCGCCAGGTATCCACCATGTATAAGTCGATCAATCAATATCACGTGGTGCTGGCGCTGCAGCAACAATGGTGGGAAAGCCCGGCGTTTCTGGACCAAATCTACGTGCAGACGCCCCGGGGGTTATCCATTCCGCTGTCCACCTTCGCTCACTTCAGCGAAGGCATCACTCCACTCTCGCTGCCGCATCAAGGACAGTTCCCGTCCACCACGATTTCCTTCAACCTTCCCGACGGCGTTTCGCTGAGCGACGCGGTGAACGCCATCCACAAAGCCGAGCTGGCTATCGGGATGCCGGCCAGCATCACCGGCAAGTTCGCTGGAACCGCGCAGGCGTTTCAAGACGCCCTGTCCAGCCAGCCGATCTTGATTGGAGCCGCGCTGCTGGTGGTTTATATCATTCTCGGGATACTGTACGAGAGCCTGATTCATCCTCTCACCATCATCTCGACGCTGCCTTCGGCGGGCGTCGGCGCTCTGATTGCACTGGTCCTGTTTCGGACGCAGCTCACCATCGTGGCGCTGATTGGGATCATCCTGCTGATCGGGATCGTGAAAAAGAACGCCATCATGATGATCGACTTTGCCCTGGCCGCCGAGCGAAACGAAGGCCTGAGCCCGCGCGATGCCATTTTCCAGGCCTGCATGCTGCGATTCCGTCCCATCATGATGACTACCGCTTGCGCGCTTCTGGGTGGCATGCCGCTGGCCCTGGGTTTGGGCTCTGGCTCCGAGCTTCGCCGTCCCCTCGGTATCACCATCGTGGGCGGTCTGCTGGTGAGCCAGATGCTGACCCTGTTCACCACGCCGGTGATTTATTTGTCGCTCGATCGTCTGCGCCTGCGCTTCAAGGCGCGCAAGCCGGAGTATCGCCATCGCCCTGGCATCCTTATTCCGGGAGGCGCCGCCGGAGACTGATGAACCGCTCCTGGTCAGTGGCAGTTATCTCATTTCTACTCTGCTCGGCCTGCACGGTGGGACCGAAGTACCAGCGTCCGAGTGCGCCCGTGGCCCCCGCTCTCAAGGAATTGGCCGGCAACGACCAATGGAAGATGGCCACGCCCAGCGACGAGCTGTTGAAAGGCAAGTGGTGGGAGATTTTCGGCGATCCGGAATTGAATCGTCTGGAAGAGATGGTGGACATCAGTAACCAGAACGTCAAGCAGGCGGAGGCGCAGTTCCGCCAGGCGCGCACGTTCATAGATCTCAACCATGCGAACTATTACCCGACCATCGGCGCAAATCCTTCGATCACGCAAGCCGATTCGGGTAAGAACGCTGGCCGTCTGAGCGGCACATCCCAATCTTTTTCTCTGCCTGCAACGGTGAGCTGGGAACCGGATTTATGGGGACGCGTTCGGCTGGCGGTTGAAGCGGCGACCGCGGACGCTCAAGTCAGCGCGGCCGACCTGCAGAATATCCGGCTCAGCACTCAGGCTTTGCTCGCGACGGATTATTTCATCCTGGCCGGCAATGACATGCAGGAAGCGATCTTGCAAAATACGATCGAAGCGTACCGCCGAAATCTGCAGTTGACGATCAACCGCTACAATGGCGGCGTTGCGTCCAAGAGCGATGTGACGCTGGCGCAGACACAGCTGGCTGGGGCACAGGCGCAAAGCACCGATCTTCGAATTGCGCGCGCCGCCAATGAGCACGCCATTGCAGTGCTCACTGGTCAAGCTCCCGCGGAGTTAAGCATTGCGGTTCGAAAAATCGATGGGCCTCCGCCTGCTATTCCGGTCGCCGTGCCGTCGCTTCTTTTGGAGCGGCGCCCTGACATCGCCGCAGCCGAGCGCCTGGTAGCCGCAGCCAACGCGAACATCGGGCTGGCTCAAGCCGCGTATTATCCGACGCTCTCTTTGTCAGCCACTCCCGGTTTGCTGAGCACCAGCCTGGCGAACCTGTTCACCTGGGGCAGCCGCGTTTGGTCCGCCGGCCCATCGGTTTCGCAAACCCTCTTCGACTTCGGACGCCGCGACGCTTCGCTCCGGGGCGTGCAGGCAGCCTACGACGCCACGGTGGCCAGCTACCGGCAAACCGTTCTTTCGGCTTTCCAGGAGGTGGAGGACGATCTCGCCAATCTTCGCTACCTGGCCGAGGAGGCAGTCCAGCAGCAAGAAGCTGTAGTAGCCGCCGAACAAGCTTTAGATCTGGAGCTGGCTCGGTACCGTGCCGGAACCGACTCCTACATCAACGTCATCACCACGCAAGAGATCACGCTCAGCGACGAGCAAGCGGCCGTCTCTATCTTGCAGCGGCGTCTGCTGGCGGCGGTCGATCTGGTCAAAGCCTTGGGCGGCGGTTGGGACGCCTCCGCTCTCCCTAGTCAGGATCAGATGCGTTCGGTTCGGACCGGCGGGTCCTAATTTCGCGACCCGAGTCAGCTTTGTGGTGGGAAATTTTCTGGCGGAGATCGGGCCAAAATTCGGGCAGCAGATTGTATAGCGCCGAGGCTGCCAAACTAGTGCCGAAACGCTTGGCTACTTCGGTCCCATTGACGCTGGCCGCTGGATAGTAGACGTTCGACAATCCAATGCCCATGCCCATGCCTAGAATGCCGGCGTAGTTGAACGTCGTTTTGCCCGAGTCCGCGCGCGTGACCGCAACACGGCTGAGAGCATGACCCACCCGATGCCAAAAAGAATACTCCGGTCCGTTCCTAAAATACCGAGGGTCTTCATGCAGTAAGGATGCCAGCACGGCATCCTGGAAGAAATTCTGCGACGTCATGTCCGCCAGAGCGGCGCCGAAGCGCTGCGCATAAGCACGGCCGCCGTAGCCATACTTGGGATCGTCGTTGTCGGTTTGTGAGACCGCTGCGCCGGCGGCCGCGGCGGCGGGCGTAAACGGGTCAAACGTTTCCTTGGCGAACAGTTTGAACTTTTGTTTTACCGTTAAGGGCAACACTGCTTCGTGGGGATTGGAAACGGTCTGGAAATTAGGAATGACGCCGAGAATGCGATCGTCGCTGATGGGCGGAGCAATTTGAGGATCGGAATCCGCGGGTTGTGAGAGCAGAATGCAGGATGGAATCCAAGCCAGCGCCAGCAGTGCCGAAACTTTCGGACTCAGTCCGGGTTTAACGCGACACTTCACTGGTGCTTCCGCCTGGTCCGGTCGAGGCATGTTGTTGTATTGACGACCGGCGAGGCGTTCTGATTACAGCGGACATGCATCTGGCTACGAACAACGATAAACCTATAACAGAAGTCGCCGGTGCAAGATGAATCTCTCAGTCGAATTCGCCGGCGCCAACCGCGCCATCCGTCACAAAGTGTAAAACGAGACACTAGAACAGATGCCCACTCTGTCCGCCGAGACTCTTTTTCAATTTGCGTATGAACTGTTGACCGTCGCCAAGGTGCCGGCCCAGAAAGCCGATCTCGTGGCGCGGTCGCTGGTGGCCGGCAATCTGCGCGCCGTCGACTCGCACGGTCTGCAACTCCTGCCTTACTATCTGGAGCAGATTCAGATGGGCAATATCAGGGTGGATGCTGAAGGGCATGTCGCGAGCGAGAGCGGGGGCTGCCTGGTGTACGACGGCGAGTGCGGAATCGGGCAATGGATCTCTGGGATCTGCTGCGGGCACGCGGTCCGGCTGGCGCGGGAGCATGGCCTGGCGCTGGTGGTGTCGCGGGAGTCGAATCATTTTGGGGCGGCGGCGTTTTGGGCGCAGCGCATGTCGGCGGCGGGGTGCATCGGGATCGTGATGTGCAATGCCAGCGCGCTGGTTGCGCCGTGGCAAGGCACGGAGCCGCGCTTCGGCACCAATCCGATTGCCATGTCGGTGCCAGGGCCGGACACCTGGCTGCTCGACATGGCCACCACCACAGTCGCGCTGGGGAAAATCCTGAACGCGCAGAATCACGGGCGCGCCACTATTCCGGAAGGCTGGGCCATGGATTCCGAAGGTGTCCCGACCACCGATACCCAGACCGCGCTTACGGGTCTGCTGATGCCGTTGGGTGGCTACAAAGGAAGCGGCTTGGCGATGCTGGCCGAGATCCTGTGCGCGGTGCTCAGCGGCGGCGCGATGTCCACCCAGCTCGGCGGCATTCGCGTGAAGGGCCAGCCTATGCGGACCAGCCAGCTTTTCCTGGCGATCGACGTGGCGCGATTCATGCCGCTGGCGGAGTTCGAGCGCCGCATGCAGGAGCTGGTGGCGATGGTCAAATCGTCCAAGACCGCGCGCGGTTACGACGAGATTCTGGTGGCCGGCGATCCGGAGTGGCGAGCCGAAGAGCGCCGGCGCAGCGAAGGAATCCCGTTGTCCGAGGGCGTTTGGAAAAGCCTGTCGGAAGCCGCGCGTCAGTTGGGTGTCGCGCTGCCGGACGAGTCCACGGCGATTGGATGATTGAATTATCTCCGCGGCGGGTTGCGATCGATGGTGACTGAAGCGCTCGCCGACGCAGTTGGATCCGCCGTGCTGACCGCGCTGACCGTGACCTGAGCCGGCATTGGAACAGAATTGGGCGCCGTATAGAGCCCGCCCGAGCTGATCTTGCCTACCGTATTGTTGCCGCCCGCGATGCCGTTAACCTTCCAGCTCACGCTGGTGACGGAGGCATTTTGTACTTTGGCCGTAAACTGCTGCGTTCGGCCCACGCGAAGCACCGCGGCGGCGGGAGAAAGTTTTACGACCACGGGCGGCGGGGGCGCGGGGCTGGTGACGGTAACCGAAGCGCTGCCCACCGCCGAACTCACAGCGTGGCTGGTGGCATGCACGGTCACGACGGACGGCTTAGGCACAATCGACGGCGCAATGTACAACCCGCTGATCGAATCGATGAAACCAACAGTGGCGTTGCCGCCCACGCTCCCGTTCACGTCCCAGGTTACGGAGGGGTCCGCATTTCTCGATACTGTGGCGCTGAACTGGCGCTGGGCGTTCACGGCAACGCTGGCGCTCGGCGGGTTCACGCTGACGGTTACCGACGTCTGGAGTGCTTCCCCCGAATTGGGGTCCACCATCAACGGCGATACGTCCACCGCTTCGAAGTTCGAGCCGGCGATGCCTGTCAGGGCGTGCAGATCGTCATTGTTCCAGCGCGGGTCTGGCGCGCCGGAGATGTACCAGGAAGACCCGTTGTCGGCCAGCATCATTCCATAGCGCTGGAGTGCAGTGAGAATGATCTGGTTGGTGGCCGAAAAATGGGAAATGTCGAAGCTCGATTTCAGACGGAAGCGGGCTCCCATGGGCGGGTATTGCGCGCCCGGCAACGACGACGCGTAATGACGCGCCGGCCAGACGTACGCCTTCTGCGTCTGTGGAACAGTGAAACGAATGGCGTGACGAATTTCGCCTGCCGCGATTTCGTCGTAGCGCACCAGGCCGGGAAAGATGGGCAGGCCGGCGGCATCGGCCGAGGTCCACGTGGCCGGGCGCAGCGCATCCGACAGCAGATGGTAAATCGCCCCCGAGCCACCTTGCCAGCTCGCCGTTTGCGGATACGCGGCGTAGATCTCATACAGAATGCAGTTGTCCGTATCGATCGAGATAACGTGCCGATCACCGCTGCTGGCGCTTCCGCCTTCGATCGGCGCGTTGAGCGGGATCGCGTACGGGCCAGGATCGCTCTCGCTCTGATACGTAAAGGACGCCGGATATTTCGTCTGCGTGCCTGGAACGCCGATGTAGGGAATTCCGATCGGTTCTCCGTCGTACGTCCCCGAACCGAAATCAGGATGCAAGTGTGCCGATGGTCCGATGGTATTGACCCAGGTGGATGAGCTCGGATGCACCGGCAATTGGTCGATGCGCGTGTTCCAGATATTGTCGGCGGGCAGCACCGTGCAATTGCCGATGCTGGGCGCTTGCGCTGCGGCCGGCCCCGTCCAGACAAGCAGCGCGATAACGGGAACGAGGAATTTTGCCATGGCTTCTTCCAGGAGTTCCCAGAATAGTGCCGCCAGGCGGACCACACAATCGGGTAAGCGCCTGAGACGGCGCTTGGTACTACCGAGAACAGGCTACGGTAAACCGAATACGAAAAGTGAATTGCCCGCCGTGATGGCCACCTGCTGCTTGCCGTCAATCGCAAAGGAAACCGGGTTGGCTCGTATTGAGGCGCCCAGCTGCAGTTCCCAAAGCAGCTTGCCGGTATCGGCGTCGAGCGCAAAGAAATTGCCTTCTTCAGCGCCGCCGAACACCAGCCCGCCGGCAGTGGACAACAGACCGGCCAGCGGTGGAGTAAGAAGCTTGAATTCCCACTTCAGTTTTCCTGAAGTGCCCTCCAGCGCGCGAATCGCGCCATACGCCTGGTCACCGCTTTTCACTTCGCCACCGCCGCCGGTGTAGGCTGTGCCGTCTTTGTATTCGGCGTCGCCCTTGTAATAGACGCCGGCGATTTCGCGAGCAGCCTGGTAAAACAATTTGGTCTTCGGACTATACGACGGGCTCCACCAATTGGCGCCCCCCGCGATGGCCGGATAAACCAGCGTTCCTTCCACCTTGGGATCGGCGTCGCGGCGCGCGAAGGGGCGGCCTTTGGCATCCAAGCCATCGGCCCAGGTCTGCTTCACATAAGGAACCGCCGTCAGAAACTCGCCCGTCTGCCGATCGAGCACGTAATAGAAGCCGTTGCGATTGGCCATGGTCACCACTTTGCGCTGCCGGCCTTTGACCTCGGCATCGATCAGAATCGGAATCTCGGTGGCGTCCCAATCGTGCACGTCATGCGGTGTGAATTGGAAATGCCACTTGATTTTTCCGTTGGCCGGATCGACCGCGATCAGAGAAGAAGTGTACAGATTGTCGCCGGGCCGCGTCTCGTCGTTCCAGTCCGGCGCCGGATTGCCGGTGCCCCAATAGACCAGATGCAATTCGGGATCGTAGGATCCAGTCACCCAGGTCGAGCCGCCGCCATGCTGCCAGCTATCTCCGCCCCAGGTTTCCGAACCCGGCTCGCCTTTGGCGGGCACAGTGTAGGTCCGCCACAGACGCTTGCCGGTCTTGGCGTCGTAGGCATCCAGGAATCCGCGGATGCCCGTCTCGGCGCCGGAAATTCCGATCATGATCTTGCCTTCCACCGCCAGCGGCGCGGCCGTAATGTAATATCCTTTCTTGTTCTCGTCCACCTTGGTGTCCCATCGGACGATTCCGGTCTTGGCGTCCAGCGCGACCAAGTGGCAATTCACGGTTCCGTAGTAAACCATGTTGTCCAGCACCGCCACGCCCCGATTGACGGGCGGCGAACCGATGATGATCACGTCTTTCGGAATGTCGGGTGTGTAGGTCCACAGCGGCCGGCCGGTGTGCAGATCGAGCGCCGTGGCCGTGCTGGGAGGCTCGGTGATGTACATAACGCCGTCGACGACGATCGGAGACGTCTCCACGATTCCGGTGTGGCGCATCTGGTAAATCCAGGTTGGTTTCAGGCCGGCGACATTCTGGCGGTTGACCTGATCGAGCAGCGAGTAGCGCTGCGCCTGGTAATTGCCCGAGTAAGTGACCCAGGTCGCCGGATCGCTCTGCGCCGCGGCGATACGCTGATAAGGAACCTGAGCGTAGACTCCGCCTGCGGTCAAGATCAAAGCCGCAAATGTGGATAGCGTTTTCACTTTGCACCTCCCAAGCTGGAAAGATAAGCCACCAGGTCGTCCAGATCCGAGCCCGAGACTTTGCCCTTGTAGTCGGGCATTAGAGTTTTGCCCATTTGTTTGTCGAGCTGCCGCAAGCCTGCTTTTTGGAATGAATACAAACGGCCGCTGGTATCGCGGATCTGAATGGTGAAGGAGTCCTCGTTCACTCGCACTCCGTCCACTTCCTGGCCGGTCTGAGTCACAACTCGAACGGGGAGAAATTCGTCGAAGCCGCGGCCGGGAACCGGCATCACGCCGCGGGGCAGGGCAGCGGCGGGCTCGACAATGGCTTGCCGAAGATAATCGGGAGCGCGGTGTGCGCCGATGTCGCTGAGCTCGGGACCTAGGATGCCGCCTGCTCCCGCGATGGTGTGACAGGACGAGCAACCCTGACGCTGATAAATCACTTTGCCGTTGACCGCATTACCGTGCGCCGCCGCACCCGCGCTGCGTCCCAGCGATCGAACGAAGACCACCATCGCGGTAAGTTCGGAGTCGGTGAAGCGTCGAATGCGCGGCATGCCACGGTCGGGGATCCCGTCCCGAATGACTTCGCGCAGGGCGTTATCGTCGGGAGCGTCAGCAAGCACAGGGCGATTCAGATTGGGACCTTCTCCTCCGGCGCCCGTCAGGCCGTGACAGCGGGAACACATCCCCAGGAAAAGCTGTTTACCTTTTTCAAGATCGGACGTCTGGGCCGAAGCGACGGCCGAAATCAGAAACAGTGCAGCGGTGAGGCGATGGATTGACATAGCTAGATCCGTTGGTTCCAGTTTTATATCACAATTCGGACCAACGGGCGGCGGGTGGGGGGGAACCGGACCAGTTCGCTAGCGACTTGTTACGATTCCTGCACCAAAGGTGCTGGCTCGGAAACCGCGACGGGCTCAACCAGCACCAGGCCGCGAATCGAGACATGTGTGCCGTCGCTCAGCATCATGTATGTAACTTCGGAATCGACATAGACGCAGTCGATCTTCCTTCCGACCAGCGAGTTCTCAAAGAAGCTCATAGTCTTACATCGGCCGCCCGTCGGCAGAAGAACAGAGGCCTCGCCACGGCTACGTTACACCGATACACCAATGTTACACCAAAACAAGAAGGACCAAAATTGTAACAGAGGACGCCGGCTACGGGTCCATAAGGTGCGGCCGTCAAGCCGACAGGAAGACTATACATATGCGGAAAATCTCACTTCTTCTAACGCTTGCGATGGGTGCATTCTTGTTGAATGCTCAGGACACACCCCGCAAGCCCGACAACACGGGGGTAAATAAACAGGATCGGCAGCAGGGGGAACCGACTGCCGACCAGCAGAAAGCGAACACTTCCGACCGCGACATGACCAAAAATATCCGGCGTGCCCTGGTCAAGGACAAATCGCTCTCCACCTACGGACACAACATCAAGGTGATATCCGAAAACGGGGTCGTACATTTGAGGGGCCCGGTCCGCTCTGAAGAAGAGAAGCGCGCGATCGAAGCCAAAGCGGCGGAGATTGCGGGAAGCAACAATGTCAGGAACGAGCTAACCGTAGCTCCCAAGGGCGAGTCCGATCGCTCGAGCAAGTAAATCCCTATTCACAGGAGACAAGAAACTATGGCTGGAAAGAATACTGCTGTATTTGGAATTTTTAAAACCCGAGAGGGTGTGGAGCGAGCTGTAGACAGCTTGCTAGGGGCGGGGTTCCGGAATTCGGATGTTTCCGTCTTGATGCCGGACAAGCAAAGCACCAAGGAATTTGCATCCGAGAAAAACACCAAGGCGCCGGAAGGAGCCACCACCGGGGCGGTTGCCGGAGGAGCGATCGGCGGCACGTTGGGTCTATTGGCCGGCATCGGGGCACTCGCGATTCCGGGCCTGGGACCCTTCATCGCAGCCGGACCGATTGTCGCCACGCTCGCCGGGGCGGGCGCTGGCGGTGCGGTGGGAACGCTAGTAGGCGCACTGGTCGGCATGGGCATCCCCGAATATGAGGCCAAGCGCTACGAAGGACGCGTGAAAGACGGCGGCATATTGCTGTCGGTCCACTGCGACACCTCCGATCAAATCGATCGTGCCAAGGAAATACTCAAGCACATGGGCGCGGAAGATATCGCGTCTGCCGGCGAAAAGAGCGTCAGCACGCACGGCGTCGAGACCGAAAGCACATACCGGAGTCGTTAAACTGGCAAGACGGGGCTCGGCTTCACTACTGACCGTTTCGGCGGCGAGCCCCAGATTCGACCCTGTTATTGAGCGCGAGGGGCGCGCCTCTCCAGGAGAGCGGCTTTAGAATTTACGCACCTCCTCGTTTCACAGACTGGCGTGGCGAACCCGCGCGCACGTTCGCCTGTCCGGCATTGAGTCGTCAAACCCGCCACAGAGCGATAAGGGCATCGCAATGTCACTATAATCGCGGTTGTTCGCGCGCCTGCGTCGCTATCTAATTCGCGATACGCCAGAGCACACCGCGGAAGAACTATCGAACACACTCCAAGCTGCCTGAGCGTTCAATGGCGACTCCAAGGCCTAGTTATCCGCTATGAACTTGAGAAAAGCCTCTGCACGATCGAGCAGCACGAAGCCATCTCCCGACGGATAGCCATCACGCGTGTCCGAAACTGTCGCGCTCGAACGCGAACTCCGGTTATCGGGTCTCGTTACCGGAACTGTGCTGGGATCGGATAAGGCTTGGTCGCTCCACAACCGACGTAGATTTGAGAGTTTTGTGGCGGCGGTGCGTCTTTGTCAAAATAATAACGGTATGTTGGGGTTCCGCACCTACCGTCGAAGGTGCTGGACATCGCGAACCTGGTCGATGGCATAATCTCCATTCCGCCCGGTTGGCTGTAGGCGCTGATCAGCTCGTTTGCCCAGATTTCATCATAGAATGGTGAGCCATTGTTTGTGAAAAAGTATGGAAACTCGTGCTGGAGAATATAGCTCGGCGGCTTGTTCCCAGGATACGAATTCTGTCCGTTCGCGTTGCAAACAGGTTGCGTGGGCGTACCCAGATCAATTTCCAGAAGTGAAGGCAACTTGTCGATTCCGAAGATTGTGCAGACGTAGGCATCCTTCTGCGCTTGAGTCGGTTTGGCGTTCCAGGTTGCGTCTTGTAGTGCTATATCGCCATTGACCAGTTGAAGCCATCCCATGCTCTCTGATGGTCCTTTCGTGCTGTATTTGAGAGCGACTGCAACTGAAAAGGCATGACCAGCCTCATGCTGAATTGCTTCGGTTGGATTTTCGCTGGTTTCGGTGCTGCTCCTGTACTGACAAGTATCGAAGACCGCCGAGATAAGCTTTTTACCAAAGATTAGACTGTCGTGTGTGTTGCCACACCGTGCCGTCTTCGTCTGGTAACCCGACAAACCGATCTGCACTACGTACGCGTTGTACTCGTCCCGAGTAGCGAAATAAAAGAAGGTGGCATTCTCCTGGCTCAGGATATCAAGGACGCCCGGGCCCAGCGGCATTCCTTGCAGCGACAAACCAGCGTCGTTGCCGCGCATGATCTGATCTGCCGTCGGGTTGCTGATGCAGAACCGATAGTGACCGGTGTCCTTTTGCCCGGTCGGGTCGGTTGAATCGAGAGGGTAACGATGGCTTGCGCTGTACACCCCGTGACACACGACTGTTGCCGGGGTTTGCGCTTGCGCAGTTGGAGCGATCGCAGAAAGGGCAGCTATCACAAAGGCCGTTACAATTCCGAGAAATGGGATGCGTTTCATTTTATAGTCCCTTTTTCCCTTTGACTTTTGGTCATCAATCCTCCTGCGCAACGTCCGAAACACGTCACTAGGCCGAACTGGATGGGGCATTGAAATCGTCCACATTGCGGTACAAGGCGTGTCGGTGGACAGCTAGTCTGGCCGTTCTGAATCATCTGGCAGTCCGAGCAATCTGATAAATCCATCGACAGACACGGAACCTATAGTTGCCATTGTCCGCCGGTTAGATAAATATGTCTCCTGATCGATTCCGCCAGATTGAGTTCGGGCGTCGGCTTTGTTCGGAGCCCGGCTTTTAGAATCTCTCATGCTTCTTCCATAGATCTGCCATGACTGGCGGCGCGCATGCGCAGCTTCGCTTTAACAGAATCATCCAGCCTGCGTATCGTAGTGCTCGCCATATAGCGATGATAGCAATGCAATCATATCGCGCGAATTGCAAATGTATACCGGCCACAGGAGGAACAACCAATCCTCCTTTCGAGCACAGTAGCAAGCGTCGCCCCCTGCCCACTAACCTCTTTACATCCCCGTCCCATTTCTGTCAACATTATGTATAAGCAGGCTACGGAAGGAGTTCGGACATGCCTCAGAGAGTGCCGACTGGCGCGCTTTTTCCCGCCGCCATCTCGCAGACCGCTGGACCGGCGGCCTGGCAAAATGACCTCGCGCCCATCGCCGCCGCCGACTGGAATTATGGCTTCGCCGCGCATCTGATCGAGCGCGCCGGCTTCGGGGGCACACCGGATGAAATCCAAGCGCTGGCGAAAATGACGCCCGCGCAGGCCGTGGCACGCCTGGTCCGCTTCGAAGGCGCCGATTCCGGCCATCTCGCACCCTTCGACCATTCCGGCATCCACGATCCTGGCCTGGAACCTTTTCCTCCCAGCCGCCCCGCCGTCACCGACGAGGCCAAGAAGACTGGTGAAGCGCTGGGCATCAAGGTCAAGCCCGCGGGCAATCGCCCCCTGCAGCCCATCGTCAACGAATTTTTCTATTGGCTTCGCGCCAGCCTGCTCGAATCGCACCGCGTCGCCTATTGGTGGGCGAATCGCATGCTCACCAGCCCCCGGCCGCTGGAAGAAAAAATGGCGCTCTTCTGGCACGGCCATTTCGCCTCCAACGAGGGCAAGGTTCGCGACTATCGAAAGCTCCTCCAGCAGGTTGAACTTTTCCAACACCAGGGCACCGGCAATTTCGGCCAACTCCTGCTGGCCGTCGCGCAGGACCCCGCCATGCTGGTCTTCCTGGACGCCGGCGTCAACGTCAAAGGCGCGTCCAACGAAAACTTCGCCCGCGAAATCATGGAGCTGTTCACCATGGGCGTCGGTCACTACACCGAAAAGGACATCCGCGAGGCGGCGCGCGCTTTCACCGGCTGGAATTGCATGGACGTGAATTTTGTCGTCAACAAAGCGCAGCACGACGACAGCGAAAAAACGTTTCTCGGCAAAACGGGCAACTTCGATGGCGCCGACATCATCAAGATCATCCTGGAGCAGCCGGCCACGGCCGATTTCATCGCCGCGAAGATCTACCGCTTCTTCGTGCGCGAGGACCTGTCGCCACAGCTTCAGGCCAAGCTCGGTTCCACCCTGCGCAACTCCAACTACGAAATCACGCCTCTGCTCGAACAGATTTTCCTCTCGCGCGATTTTTACAGCCCCGCTTCAGTCGGCACCGCGATCAAAGGCCCGATCGAGCTGGCCGTCAGCACGTACCACAAGCTCGGGCTCACCACTATTCCCGGCGTTCCGGACTTCAATGCCGCCACGGCCACTCTCGGTCAGCAGCTTCTTTCGCCTCCCACCGTCGCCGGGTGGAACAGCGGCCAAAGTTGGGTGACGCCGGGCCTGCTGCTCGAGCGTGCCAATTTCGCGCGCGACGTTCTGTTCCCAACCATCTCCTTTATCCCGCCCGATCGCTACGGCGGCGCGGACATCCGCAGCGTGGCCGACCGCCTCCGCCGCGGCATGGACATTAGCGACGCTACTAAACCCGACGCCAAGACCGGCGATTTGGCCGAATCCAACATGGCGGCCGATCGCGACGAGGATTTCAACACCCGCTACGGAAGCTATCGCGGTTGGCAAATGGCCATCGAGCGTGTCAAGGCCATCCCGCGCGACACCGCTCACCTGAACCTCTCGCGGATGGTCCTCGACGCACAGCTCAAGAATACGGCCGAGGTGGTGGATTATCTGATTCGACGCTTCATGCGCGTCCCACCCGCCGGCGATGCGCGCGAAAAGCTGATTGCGTTCTTGAACAACGAACTGGGCACGTCCGACATTGCGGCGGCTCAAACCTACATGGAAGATTCGCTGCGGCTGGCGCTGCATCTCATCATGAGCCAGCCCGAGTATCAACTCGCCTAGGAGCCTACGTCATGAGCTGCGATTATTTCAAATTTCCGAAAGCCAGCCGCCGCGACCTGTTGCGTGCGAGCATGTACGGCGTCAGTGTGAGTGCGGGCTCGGCCCTTCGCATGAGCCTGTTCGGACAAGCTGCTGCCGCGCTTGCCCAAGAGCGCAGCTCCAACGGAAAGATCCTGGTGGTGCTGGAACTCTCCGGCGGCAACGATGGCCTGAACACGCTGGTCCCCTACGCCGACGACGCCTACTATAAGCGCCGTCCGAATCTCGGAATCCCGCGCAAGCAATTGCGCGTCATCGACGACCACTTCGGCTTCGGCCATGGCATGGCCGGTTTTGAAAAGCTCTACAAGAGCGGCAAGCTGGCTATCGTCCACGGCTGCGGGTACGAGAATCCGTCCTTCTCGCATTTCACATCGATGGCTTACTGGCACACCGCCGCGCCGAACAGCGGCGAGCCCTACGGCTGGGTGGGGCGTCTCGCCGATGCGATGGCTCCGGATGCGCCGCCGAACTTCCTGGTCGATATCGACTCGCATCAGTCGCTCGCGGTCCGCAGCCGTCTGCATGTTCCGGTGGTCTTCGACGATCCCAACAAGTTCACACGCGAGGTGTTCGCCGAAGAGCGCCCGGTTTCGGACGCCGCCATCCCCACCGTCAAAGTGGACAATCCATCCCAGCGCTATCTGCTGGACATCGCCCGCAGCGCCCGCAGCTCATCGGCGCTGGTTCGCGAGGCCTGGGCCAAATATCATTCGCCGGTCGACTACGGTATCATCGGCCTGGATCTGCCCAAGGTGGCCGCGCTCATCCAGGCCGGCATGCCCACGCGCCTTTACTACACTTCGTACCGCAACAACGCGTTCGACACGCACGTCTTCCAGGCCGATGTGCACCAGCGCCTGCTGACCTACGCATCCGACGCCGTGTCGGGCTTTCTGACCGATCTCGAGCGCATCGGCCGCGCCGACGATGTGGTGGTGATGGTCTTCTCCGAGTTCGGCCGCCGGGTTCCGGAGAACGTCAATCTCGGTACGGACCACGGCACGGCCAACCTGATGTTCGTCGCCGGCAAGAACGTGAAGGGCGGCCACTACGGCAAGATTCCCAGCCTGACGAATCTGGACGCTGGCGACAACCTGATTTTCACTACGGATTTCCGGCGCGTCTACGCGACCATGATCTCCGGCTGGCTGGGCTATCGCGACACGCACACGTTGCTTAAAGGCGACTTCGAAGCTTTCGACATGTTCCAGCGCAAGGCATAACCGGGATCCGCCGCGATTACATCGCCAGCGTCAGCTCAGACTCCAGCGCTGTTCTTATTCCGGCTGAGGCGGGGGAGAATTGATTTCCGCTTCGGCTACCTGTTTGAACGCTCGACAGAGACCGGCGAAGTCGGCTGCCTCTTTGCGCCACAGCGCGGGTTGACCCGCTGCGTCGATCTTGGCTGCCTCTTCGGAAATCAAACGCGCTCGCTGGCGAACTTTCTCCCACGCCAGTCGATGCGCATCGTTCGGTGAATTTACCAGCTGAGCGTGCGCCTTCATTAGGGCATTGTCCATCAGGCCCTTGTCATCGGTCTTCCAGTTCGAGTTTTCAAGCTTCGCCAAAAGGAGATAAGCGTAATCCACCGACGTCCAAAGTTCGGCGTAAGCCGTGCGCTGTGTCGTCGCCTTGAGTTTTTCGTGCTCGAATCGTAGGTCCGTCCAGATTTTTTTCGACAAGACCTCGGTTTGCAACTGAGTCTTCAGCTTCTCTAATTCCGCTGCCGCGGTCTGGTTCTTACTCAGACTGATAAAGCTGATCGCGACACCCATAATGGCGCTCGCGGCTGTCAGGCCGACTGTGATAAGTTCCGCAAAGTTTTTAATGCTGTCCGTTTGGTTCCAGTTGGTGAATTGAAAGGCCGCGTAGATAACAAAGCCGATTAGAATTACGTAAATAATGATGCTTAGGGTAACGATTGCCGTGGTGCCCTGGTGTGCGGCAGATTCGTCAGGCACCGGAGTCAGCGCCTCAAGAACTCGGGCACTCGATAGCCTTCACCCCAATTACCGGAGGTAAGATCACCTTCGTCGGGAGGGATTTCTGCATTTCCAGACGCATCCACACACTGTCTGCGCGTAGTGTCACAGAGGCAGCCGAACGCGTCACAACTTTCAGAGCAGCGTTCACCCGCCAGCCTGCACCTCGATGCTACGACTGCCTCATAACTGGAAATTGCAAGGGGAATCCACTTAAATGCGGCGAAGTCTCCGCCCCGCTGAACACACCGTTCGTAGGTGAGATTCTGTTCGAAACTAACTATCGTCTCTCCCGATGCCCCGATCCGGAGAAATACGCCAGTGCCTAGGTTATTTTGTGGCGCAAAGGCTTTGTAGGGTTCTGGAGTCTGATCAGAGGCCACCGCAATCCTCCAAAAGCTGTTTTGCAGAGTTTAGCACGATTACGTCTCTTTCGACAGCGCGAGTCCGCACGATCCCGTGGCAGCCGTGTGCGTGTGAGCCGGCTGACCCCCGCACCCCCCCTGCTCATGCGCTATCCACATAAAATAGAGCTTTATGCTCAAGCCGACCATTTTTCGCGAGTACGACATTCGCGGCATCGCCGACTCCGAACTGTTAAGCCCCGATATCGAACAGCTCGGCCTCGGTCTCGGGACTTATCTCGCGCGCCAGAGTGGGCGAAAAATGAACGTCGGGCGCGACTGCCGGCTCAGCTCCACGCGCTTGCGTGATGCACTGGTGAAAGGCCTCACCTCTTCCGGCTGCGACGTCACTGATATCGGAACAGTGCCGACGCCGGTGCTGTATTTCTCGGCACAGCACTTGAACGCCGACGGGGCGGTCATGATCACCGGCAGCCACAATCCGCCCGAGTACAACGGGTTTAAATCCGTCTGCGGGGCCCGTACGCTGCATGGCGAAGCCATCCAGCAAGTGCGCCGGATCATCGAACGCCAGGACTTCGAGCGCGGTAGCGGGGGCCTTGCGACGCTAGACGTCACCGGCCCTTACATCGAGGAGATCGCCGCGCAGTTTCATTTCGATCGCCGCATCAAAGTGGTTGCCGACGCGGGCAACGGAACCGCCGGCCCCGTCATGCATCGCATTTTCGAGAAGCTCAATGTCGATGTCGCCGAGCTGTTCTTCGAAATGGACGGCACTTTTCCCAACCATCATCCCGATCCCACCGTTCCGGTGAACCTGACCGCGCTGGTCGATAAAGTCCGCCAAACCAGCGCGCAGCTTGGCATCGCCTTCGACGGCGACGCGGATCGCATTGGTGCGGTGGACGAGCACGGCAATGTGGTCTACGGCGACATGCTGTTGATGATTTATGCGCGCGAGATCCTGGAACGTAAGCCCGGTGCAACGTTCATCGGTGAAGTGAAATGCTCGCAGTTGATGTATGACTTTATCAACCAGTGGGGCGGCAACGCCATCATGTATAAAACCGGCCACTCGCTTATCAAAGCCAAGATGAAGCAGGAACACGCCGAGCTGGCGGGCGAAATGTCCGGGCACATGTTTTTCGCCGACCGCTACCGCGGCTACGATGACGCGCTGTACGCCGCCTGTCGTCTCATCGAGATCGTCGCCAAGTCCGGCCGTCCGCTTTCGGCGCAGCTGGCCGGGATTCCTAAAACAGTTTCTACGCCTGAAATTCGCGTGGATTGTCCGGAAGAACTGAAGTTCGACATCGTGCGCCGCGTCGCCGAGCACTTCAAAGGCAAGCGCCAGACGGTTGATATCGACGGCGTACGCGTCATCTTCCCGGAAGGATGGGGTTTGCTGCGCGCCTCTAATACGCAGCCGGTGCTGGTGATGCGCTTCGAAGCCGCCAACGAGCATCTGTTGAAGCAATATCAGACCGAAGTGGAAGAGGTTCTCGAGGAAGCCAAACGTGGAGTCAATGTATGAAGCGCCTCGCCATTCTGTTCGTTCTCGCAATCGCAACCGCTTTCGCCCAGCAGCGCACAGTGGTCTTGCATGCAGCGCGCTTGCTGGATGTCGAAACCGGAAGAGTCTTGGCGCCGGGAGAAGTCCTGGTGCGCGGCGACCGCATTGTTGAAGTGGGGTCCTCCGTCTCGCATCCATCCGGCGCCGAGACCATCGATCTGGGCGACCGCACTCTGCTGCCCGGCCTGATTGATGCGCACGTACATCTGTTCCTGCACCCCGGCGAAGAAGATATGCAGACGGTTGAAGAGTCGGTCCCGCAGCGAACCATTCTCGCGACGCTGGCTGCGCGCGACGATCTGATGGCCGGCTTCACCGCCGAGCGCGACATGGGCACCGAAGGCGCGGGTGCGGCCGACACCGCCGTGCGCAATGCCATCAACAAAGGGCTGATTCCAGGCCCGCGGCTGCGCATCAGCGGCAATGCGATCGACATCCTCGGCGGCCATGAAGATGCCAACCGATTCAACCCGGCGCAGCACGTTCTTTCCAACGCCGACTACGCCAACAACGCCTCGGAGATCGTGAACGTGATGCGCGAGCAGTACAAGCTGGGCGCCGATTTCACGAAAATGTATGAGACCGGCCGCGATTCATACGTGAATGGAAGGTTTTCGACGCCGTATCAATACACAGAAGCCGAGTTGGAAGCCGCGGTTCGTGAAGCGGCGCGGGTCGGAAAGCGCGTTGCTGTGCACGCTACCGGTGAGCCAGGAACACTCTACGCCGCACGGGCAGGCGTCGTCTCCATCGACCATGGCTATCAGCTCAGCGACGAAACTATGCGAATCATGCGTGAAAAGGGTATCTTCGCGGTTCCAACATTCGCCATATCGGAATACTTCGCCGAGCACGCCGCGACGCCGGAACAAGGCGCGGCGAGGCGCCAATCGCTCGAATATCACGCCGGCGAATTTCGCAGACAGATGGCCGCCGGAATCCAATTTGCGATGGGTTCCGATGTCGGGCCATTTCCGCATGGAACACAAGCGCGCGAATTTGTTTTGATGGTGAAGTACGGCATGACGCCGCTCACTTCCATTCAGGCCGGCACACTGCATGGCGCGAAGCTGCTCGGCTGGGAAAACCAGATGGGCGCTTTGAAGCCGGGTTACCTCGCCGACGTCATCGCGGTGCAAGGCAATCCGCTGGATGACATCGGCACGCTCGAAAAAGTGACGTTCGTCATGAAGGGCGGAGTGGTCTACCGCCGCTAATCGCCGGTGGCGCTGAGCGCGAGTTCTTGCGCCGGACCATTCACCGGAGAGGGTTCGGGCGGCTGTTGGAATCGCACCGAGACCAGCTTCGATACGCCCGGCTCCTGCATCGTGACGCCGTACAGCGATTGCGCCGCTTCCATGGTGCGCTTGGCGTGCGTGATCACGATGAACTGCGTCTTCTCCGACATCTCCTTGAGCAGGCGCGTGAGCCGCTCGATGTTGGGCTCGTCCAGCGGCGCGTCCACTTCGTCCAGGATGCAGAACGGGCTCGGAGTATAGTGGAAAATCGCCATCAGCAGTGCCATCGCGGTCAGCGATTTTTCGCCGCCCGATAGCAGCAAAACGTTCTGCAAGCGCTTGCCGGGCGGTGACGCCACAATGTCGATGCCAGATTCGGCGATGTTGCTCTCGTCGGTGAGCCGCATCTCGCCGGTGCCGCCGCCGAACAGCGTGCGGAACAGATTCCGGAAGTGGCCGTTGACGGCTTCGAAGGCTTCGCTGAAGCGCTTGCGCGATTCGATGTCGATGTCGTGGATGGCCTTCTCGGTGTCGCGAATGGAATCCAGCAGATCCTGGCGCTGGGCGTTCAGAAAATCGTAGCGTTGCTGAGCTTCCTGGAATTCTTCCAACGCTTGCGGGTTCACCGGGCCCAGCGCCTCGATGCGAGTCTTGATTTCCTGGTATTTCTGCTCGGCTTCGGCGAGCGCGGCCTCGTCGAGCACTACTTCTTCGCCCGACGCCAGATCTTCCAGCGGCGCATTCAATTCCTTGCGGCTGGTTTCGTCCAGATACTTCAGCTCGGCCTGCTTCTTCACCAGCTCCAGCTCGATTTGCGCGCGCTTCTCCTGTGAAGTTTGCAAATCGAGACGGAGTTGCTTGAGCGTTTCTTCAATGGCCGCGAGATTCCCGCGCAACGTGGTTTCCTGTTCGGCCAGGAGGGCAACGGCCTCCTCGGCGAGCCGCAGTTCTTCCACCAAAGCCGCGGCTTTGCGATCGAGATCCAGGTTGTCGGCCAAAAGGCGCGCGCGATCCACTCCCAACCGCTCCAGTTCGACAGTGATTTCACCCCGCCGGCCTCGAATTTCCTCAATCTGCGTTTCAAAACGAGACTGAGCGGCGCGTTCTGAGCGGCGGCGCTCTTCGAATCCGGCCAGATCGGCGCGCAATGCCGCATGCTCTTCCATCAACTGATGCGCGGACGTTTGCAATTCCTCGAAATCGGCGCGGGATTGTTCCAACACCTCTTCTTCGATGGAACGGGCGGTTTCTTTTTCGTCCAGCAGTTGCTGATCGCGCTCCTGCTGCGCGCGGGCGCGGTCGCCTTCCTCGCGCAAGCGCTCGAGTTCCAAACGAGCCACCGATAATCGGGAAGAGGCGCGGGCAAACTCCTCGGCCATCTTGCGATGCTCATGATCCAGCGCCAGCGCTTCTTTTTCCTGTTTCTGCTGCAGCCCGCGCAGCGCTTCCAGATCTTCGCCGAGCACGGCGATTTCGCGCTCCAGTTGATCGAGCCGCGCCGCGGTTTCCTCCACCGCCTGCTGCCTGGTTAGAACCTCGCCCGTCAACTCGCGCAGCTCGCGCTTGAGCGCCAGCGGACCGCTGCCGGTTTTCTTGCCGCCGCTGACCGCATGGCCATGATAGCTGACGCCTTCGGGAACCAGGAAGAAGAAATCGGGATGCCGCACGGAGAGCTGTTGAGCAGCGGCGCGATCGCGCGCCAGGAAGCAGCGCGCCAGGCGTGGAAGCAAGTCGGGAGGCGCCGCGGCGAAGCCGTTGGTGAAACGCAGATGATCGCCCAGGCGTCCGATGATGCCGTCGGCGCCGTCCAACTCCGGGGCAGGGGATTGCTGCTCGCCGGGTTCCGGATGCACCAAAAACGTGGCACGGCCATCCAGGTCCGCGCGCATGATGTCGATGCCGCGCTCGGCTTCGTTCCAGTTCTGGACCACCACGTATTCCAGTTCTTCATGCAGGAAATCTTCAGCGGCTTTTTCGTACGACGGCTCGACTTCGATGTAGTCGGCCAGCACGCCGGCGGGGCGGAATCCCTCGGCTTGGCCCTGCTCGATGGCGGTAAACAATCGCTTGACACTTTCGGTTGTATACGCGCGGTGCGAAAGGATTTCCTCAAGCGAATCCTTGCGCGCTTTCAAGCGCGACGCCTCGGTCTTGAGTTGGTCCAGAATGCGTCGGGCTTCGCTGGCGCTGGTCTTGCGCTGGTTCAATTCGTCTTCCACGCGGCGCTTGCGGTCGGCGATGGAGTCCAGCTCCAACTGCCGCGCGGCCATTTTTTCCGACAGATCGGTCTTGAGCGCTTTCAAGCGATCCAGATCCCCGACGGCGGTTTCCTCGTCGTTGCGGCAGCGAGCCGAGTCGCGCTCGACGGCTGAAAGATATTCGCTGATCTGCACCAGTTGATTCTTGAGCGCCGATGCTTCGCCGAGAAGGCGTAACACGGTCTGGCGTCCGGATTCGAGCGTGCGCGTACGTTCTTGAAGAGCCTGCTGGAGTTGTTCGCGCTCGGCCGATTTCAAGGCCAGCCGCTCGCGCGCGGATTCGGTTTGAAGTTCCAGCTCGGCCACAGCGGCCAGATGCTTTTCAAGATCCTGCTGAAGCTGGACCTGTTTGCGTTCGAGCTCCTGCGTTTCCGACTCGCCTTGCGTCAGACGCTGCTCCATGGCGCCGATCTCTTTGGCCTGCGATTCGAGCTTGCCACGCGTCCGTTCCTGATCGAGCTGCAGGTCCGCTAGTTTCTGGCGCGCGGCGGTGAGTTCGGCATCGTTTCGATAGCAGGTTTCCTGGAGCGCGGTGTGCTCTGTTTCGCGCTCGGCGACCTGCTGCGAGAGATTCTGGAACTCGGCGTTTGCAAGATTCAGATCGAGCGCTGTTTTGGCGGCTTCGCGCTCCAGCATCCGGTATCGGCCGGTAAGGGAGCGGCGCAGTTGCGTGATCAGCTCGCCTTTCAGTTCCTCGTATCGCCGCGCTTTGGAAGCCTGGCGCTTCAGCGAATTTGCCTGACGGCTCACTTCTTCGAGAATGTCGAAGACGCGCGAGAGATTCTGCTTGGCGCCTTCGAGTTTCGCCTCGGCCAGCCGCTTCTTGGTTTTGAATTTGCCGATTCCGGCGGCCTCTTCGACGATGGCGCGGCGATCCTGCGGCTTGTTGCTGAGAATCTGCCCGATGCGACCCTGCTCGATGATGGCGTAGCTCTCCGGCCCCAGGCCGGTTCCAATGAAAAGATCCTGAATGTCGCGCAGGCGGGCCTGCTTACCATCGATCAAGTATTCGCTCTCACCGGATCGAAAAAGCCGGCGCGTGATGGTGACTTCGCTGGGCTTGTGATCGGCGTGACCGTTACCGTTGGCATGGCCGTTCGCTTCATGATGAAGATGATGGCCGGGGTGGTCCGAGGATGGATCCACCAACGTCATGCTGACCGAAGCGAGACCGAGCGGTTTGCGATCTCGAGTGCCGGCGAAGATAACATCTTCCATCCGCGTGCCGCGCAGCGACTTAGCGGACTGCTCGCCTAGCACCCAACTGATGGCATCGCTCAAGTTGGATTTTCCACAGCCGTTGGGCCCGACGATGCCGGCGATGCCGGAACCCGCGAACTTCATCTCGGTCCGGTCAAAGAAGGACTTAAACCCTTGAATCTCTACCCGCTTGAGTTTCAGCAAAGTGCTTACCCCTCCCATTATTGCATTCGGGGGATGGAACTATGGTAAACCGGGCGGATCGCAAAGTAAAGCGGGTAGCAGCCAATATTTAGCGGTCTCCCGATTTAAAGTACTATATGTAGAGCTTCGTTCTCCAAGGAAGATCTGAAAGAAAAAAGGGCCGGCGCTGGTGTGCGGCGGCCCGAAAGTTTAAGCAATGCTACTTGCGTTTTAGAAATTGAAGCGCGCGCCGAGCTGAACTGCGCGAGGACCGCCCGAACCGAAGGTTTGGGCTTGGCGCAGGGTCGGCTGTCCAAAGCCATAGGTCTGCGCCGAGCAGGTGGTAAATGCACCATTGTTCAAGGAGCAACCTTTCGCCAGCGGATCGAGCTGGTAGCTGTATCCGGAAAGATTGGCGATGTTGAAGGCGTTGAACATTTCCGCCATGATCGAAAGCTGATAACGCTCCTTATACCGGAACGTCTTGGTCAGCCGGAAATCCTGGTCGAAGAACGGATCGCCGAACTGGTAATCCGGCGGTACGACCAGTTGTGGAAGCGTATTTCCTTTGGCGTCCTTGGTTCCGGCGTAGTTATTGTTCCAATTGGTCACGGCCTGAACCAGTTGCGACTTGCCGCAGGTTATGCCGGCGCAATTGAAGTTGAGGCCCGGAAGCGGCTCAGTGCTTCCGTTATTCACCGTTCCATTCAGATCGATGCCATTAATTAGCGGTGCCTGCGGCGTGCGGCTGATTATTGAAGAGTTCATGCTGAGCACGAATCCCCAGGGCAAGTTGACGGTGCCTTGGAAACCCAAATTTTGCCGTGGAATCTGAGGACCGTAGGATGCCATCCAGTTGGTTAGATTCCAGACGCCGGTATCGGCGTTCAGGTTCTGAAGCGCATAATTGACGCTGAACTGATAGCGGTTCGAGAAGCGCTTTGACAGCCTCACCAGCAGGCCTTCATAGACTGAGCGCCCTTGATCGGTCCATTGGGTGATCGAGCCATTGGAACATTCCACGCCGGCCGTGAAATTGGGCTTTGGGCAGGCGGGGATAACAGGCAAGTGGACGCCATTGATGTAGCGATTGAAGAGGTTCACATCGAGCTCGCCCAGGCTGAGATTCTCTTCCTGGCGCCGCGCCCAATCGGCGGTCAGGACCAAGTCATGGCCCAGATCCTGCTGAACGCCCAGCGAGGTTTGATAGCTGCGGCCCAATGGATTGGAGCCGGGAGGATAAATCTCAACACCGGTCTTGGCGATGTCCACGTTGGTCACCGTGTAGGGACCGCTCTTAGGTACATTGGCCTCGAAGAGAGACTGAATACCGGGCAACTGATCCTGCAGGATTTGCATGAATTGGCCGACGGTCAGGTTGGTCAAAGCGTTGACAGGAATCGGTGCGCCTACCGCCAGCGGGGCGCCGCCCGCACTAAAGTTGAGGATTCCGGGGAATTCATTGGTGAAGTCGCTGGGGCTCAGCGTTAAGCGACCGTCGCCAACCGGCCCGATCACTGCGGGTTCGCGCAACTTGTAGTATCCGGGCGTGCTATCCCAATAGATTCCTCCGCCGCCGCGGAATACGGTCTTTTGGCTCTTGAAAGGACTCCAGGCGAAGCCAAAGGCCGGCTGCATTTCCTTAACGTTGTTGCCGGTGGGGGCCAGGTTGTTGGCGCCGTAAATGGGCGCCAGGAACTGCGGCTTGGCCAGGTCGGAGTTATAGAAGCCAGTCTGAGCGTTCCATGCCAAACCATAGTTCAGAGTGAAATTCTTAGTTAGCTTCCAGGTGTCCTGGAAATAAGCGCGAAATTGATCGAAATGCTGGTTCTGGTTGAAATCGTAGGGAGCGGGTGTGGAGTCGCTGCCCACTCCAATACCGGTGAAGATTCCCGGAGTCAGACCATAGAACGGGAGGTTCAAAAGGTCCTGGTTGGATCGGATCAGAGTTGGAAGCGTTGGGAAGAGGGCGTTGAAGGTCGCGGTTCCGAGAAGACCCTGCAGCGTGGCTCGCGTGAACTCCGGCCCAGCGGCTCCGATGCACGCGGGAGTGCAAAATCCCCAGAGTCCGGCAGTCCTGGTAGGATTGGCATCGCCGCCAAACTTGAACCGGTGCGCGCCCTTTTGCCACTCCAGGTTTTCGCTGATCTCGAAGCGGCGGGTTGCGCGGGCCTGCGGTGCGTTCACGTTGGGACCGACGGCAGCGTTGCCGAATCCGAAGTTGGTTCCAATGATGCTCAACAACTCGGGTACCGTTTGGCTGAGGGGGCTGCCGGCCGGCGAAACGCCGATGCACGGAAATGTGCAGGCGGAGGGTGGAGCCTGCAAATTCTTGTTGCTCCAGTAATTGTATTGGAAGCGGACATCATTCACCAAATTGGGCGTTAGCGTGGACGTCCAGCCGATGATGCTCTGATCCGCCCAGTTGATGTTGTTAGCCCAATTGGACGGGTTGCCATTGGAGAAAACATCGCCAAATCCGTCGTTGCCGTCATGGGAGTATCGCAGGAACAAACTGTTCTTGTCGTTGAGGTGATAGTCCACGCGGAAGGTGATTTCCTTATCTTCGTACGGACTGTTGAATATTCCGGTGAGCAGTGCAAGGGACGGCTGATTTCCCTGCACCGTGAACGCCTGAGTTTGGTTCATGAATTCATAGTTAAAAAAGAAGAAGAGCTTGTCCTTCTTGATCGGACCACCCAGCGTTACGCCAGGATTGCGCCGGACGAAAAATGGATTCGGGTCTAAAGCGGTGCGCTGCAGAGCCGGATACGCCGCCATGTTGTGATCGCGGTAGAAGAAGTACGCGCTGCCGTGAAAGTCATTGCTACCCGAGCGCGTGACCATGTTGATCGCGCCTCCGGATGCTACCGGCGTGGATAGATCGAAGTTTACCTCGGACAATTGAAATTCCTGCACCACGTCCTGAGGGAAGTTCATGGAAGACTGTCCACCGCCGGTGTCGATGTTGTCAGACACGTTTCCGCCATCCACGGTAAAGACGGTCCGGCTTCCGGCGCCCAAAACACTCACGGTAAAGAGCGAGTTGAACTGGGCCGTCGAGCCGGGGGTGATGGTGACACCGGGCTGTAGCGCGGCCAGCTGCATATACTGTCTGCCATTCAGGGGAAGGTCCTGAATCTGACTTTGCTCGATGGTGCCTGCTACGGTGTGGCTGTCGTAGTTGATCGCAGCCGAGGCCGCTTCTACTGTTACCACCGATTTGGCTTCGCCCAGCGTCATGGGCATGTTCACAGTGGTGGTGACACCGGCCTGCACGGTCGCGCCGCGCTCCAGAGTTCGAAAGCCGCCGGCTTCAACCCGCACGGTGTACTCGCCGGCAAGCAGGGCCGGGGCGCTATACAATCCTTCGGCGTTGGTTTGAGCGGTTCGGGCCACGCCTGTAGCCTTGTTGGTGATGGTTACGGTGGCGTTGGGTATGACCGCGCCGGTTTCGTCGGTGACGGTTCCGGTGATGATCCCGGTTGGAGCTTGCGCGAACGTGGCGAGACAAACGAGCACACTTAGCAGGCAGACACGTACAGCTCTCGACATTGAGCGCTCCTAAAGCGAAATTTTGCGACCTAACCTCGGACGTTGAAGCGGAGACCCTGAACCAACACATTCTCGCTCATAGAGGAGTAGCCGTCAAGAGACAAGAAGTGACGCGCACTGCCAAGAGACAATAGGTGACACCGTAGCGGCGGCCCAAAGAGAAAGGCCGACGCGGGAAGCGCCGGCCCGGTGGTAATCGTTACTATCTGTTAGAAGGTGAACCGCGCGCCGACCTGAAATGCACGGGGGCCGCCCTGACCAAAAGTTTGGCCGATGCGACCAGTGGGCTGGGCGAAACCGTAAGTTTGCCCGGCTCCGGCCGCACAGCTTCCGACGGAGTAGCCGTTGGACGCCAACGAGCACCCGCCCGCAAGCGAGTCCAGGGTAAAGCTGGGATAAGTCAGGTTGGAGATGTTGAAGGCGTTAAACACTTCGCCGCGAATGCTGAGCTGATATTTCTCTTTTACGGTGAAGGTTTTGGTCAATTGGAAATCCTGGCTGAAGATCGGATCGCCGAACTGGTAGTCAGGCGGCAAAACCAGCGGGCCGGGATTGGGAGCGCCGGCACCTTGCGCGCTGGGCTTGCCTGCATAGTTGGTGTTGTAGTTTGCGATCGCCTTTTGGAGGTCTGATTTGCCACAGCTCGCCCCGAGGCAGTTAAACGTCAATCCAGGGAGGGCTTCGGTGCTTCCGGACGGGGCCGTCCCGGGAAGGTCCAGGCCGCTGACCTGTGCAATTTGCGGCCTTCGGCTGATGATCGAGGAATTGACACCGAGCAAGAAGCCCCAAGGCAGATTGATTGTGCCCGAGATGTTGAGATTGTGGTGGGGTAGATCTTCGCCGTAGCTCGACATATAGTTCAGGTTGTCGAGGTTGTTCGACGCATCCGTCTTGTCTTGCTGGTACGCATAGGAGACCAGGAACGTGACGCGATTAGAGAGTCGCTTGCTGACTTTCATGAGCAGTGCGTTGTAGTGTGCCCGCCCCTGGCCGTTCCAGAATGTGATCCCACCCGTGGAACAATTGTCGGCCGGGTTGTAATCGGGGTTTGTCGGGCACAACGGAATCACGGGAACCGGAGTGGGGGATCCTAAATAACGCGTGAAGAGATTCTGATCGATTTCGCCCAAGCTGACGTTTATTCCGACGCGTCGCGCGTAGTCTGCTGTCACCACCATGCCCCACGGCAGCTCCCGCTGAACACCGATCGAGGTCTGGTAGCTTCGAGCCATGGGATAGTGTGTCGGATAAATCTCCACGCCCTGATGCTCATATTGGATTTCGGCTAACGGGAAGGGCCCGCTCCTGGGTGGATTGGGTGGGGCCAGAACAGCGGATACAGCCGGCAGCTCGGTCTTTACGAGGTTTTCGAACAGTCCGACCGTCATGTTGGTTAAGGCGTTGATCGGAATAGGTGCGCCGACAGGTATGGGAGTGCCACCCGTGCTCAGATTGTAAATCCCGGGATAGATGTTGGTGAACGCGCTGGCCCCCAGCGTGTTCCGGGCGCTTCCAGGGGGTCCAAGGGCGGCTGCCTCGCGCAGCTTGTAATATCCGGGTGTGCTATCCCAATAGATGCCAGCACCGCCGCGGATCACCCACTTCTGGCTCTTGCCTGGACTCCAGGCGAATCCGATTGCGGGCTGGAATTCCTTGGTGTCGTTCACTGTCGGCCCCAGATTATTTGATCCAGTGCCGAGAATAGGAGATAACAGCGCGGGCTTGGGCAGTTGCGAATTAAAGAAGCCAGTTTGAGCATTCCACGCCAGCCCGTAGTTGACCGTAAGATTGGATTTAACCTTCCAAACGTCCTGAATGTACAATCGCCACTGGTCGTAATTCTTATTCTGGTCGTAGTCGTAGGAGGAAGGCAATGAAACCCCGCCCACTCCGACGCCGCTAAAGATGGCGGGGTTGACATTCCACACCGGAAGGTTGAGAACGTCAGCGTCAGTTTTGAGCGCGGTGGGGAGTGTTGGGAAGAGAAGGCTGACAAAGCTCGCCGGGACCACTTGTCTTAAGAAGGTGGGCGAGACAGCGCCCAAACACATCGGCGTACAGAAGCCCCACAGGCCGGCCGAATAAGTTGGGTTGAGGTCTCCACCGAACCTCAGGCGATGCGAGCCTTTTTGCCAGCTCAAACCTTCTACTAGTTCATAGCGGCGAGTGTTTCGGCCTTGGGGAGAATTCAAATTTGGACCGACGGCTGGCAGGGCTCCACCGGGAACGAAGAAAACGACGTTCGGCAGGCTGCCGGCCACGCATGGCGACGCGCAGTCCGATGCAACGGCCGGGAGGTTGTGGTTGTTCCAGTAGTTGTACTGAATGCGCGCGTCGTTGACCAGGGTGGGCGTGAGAATTGTGGTAATGCCCAGAATGCTTTGGTCCGCCCAATTGATGTTATGCGGCCAGTTGGATGGATCGCCGTAGGTCAAAGCAGGTCCGAAACCGTCGTTGCCATCGTGGGAATACCGCACGAACATGTTGTTCTTGGAATTGATATGGTAATCGAAACGCGCGGTGATTTTCTTCCCCTCATAGGGGCTGGCGTAAGTACCCTGCACCGCATAAAAAGCTGGATCGGTGGTCGTGATACTCTGCGCCTGCACCTGGTTCAGGAATTCGTAGTTGAAAAAGAAGAACAGCTTGTCTTTTTTAATGGGCCCGCCCAGAGAGGCGCCCGGGTTCCGGCGCACAAAAAACGGGTCGGCAGGACCGACACGAGCCAGGTTGGGGAAAGCCGCCATGTTGTGATCGCGGTAGAAGAAATAGGCGCTGCCATGCCAATCGTTGCTGCCTGAGCGCGTCACCACGTTGATAGAGCCGCCAGTCTGAATTGGACTGGATAGATCGACGTTCAATTCGGAAAGCTGGAATTCCTGCACCACTTCCTGGGTCAAGTTCATGGACTGGCCGCCGCCGGCTACGTCGATGTTGTCCGAGACGTTGCCGCCATCCACGGTGACCGCGGTATTAAAGCCGCCGCCAAGAACGTGGACATAGAACAAAGCATTGAACTGGCCGACTGTTCCGGTCTCGATCGTCACGCCGGGTTGGAGCGTGGCGAGTTGAATATAGTCGCGGCCATTGGAGGGCAGATCCTGAATGGTGGCGTGCTCGATGACACCGGCGATCTCATGCTTCTCGTAGTTCATCTGGTTGGAGGCCGCTTCCACCGTTACGACTTCCTTGGTGCCACCCAACTGCATGGGCATGTTCACCGTTAAGGTGCTGCCGACTTGCAACGTGGCGTCGCGTTCCAGAGTTCTGAAGCCTGAGGCTTCGGCTTTCACCTGGTAGTCGCCGGCCAGCAACGACGGAGCCGAGAAATAACCCTCGGCGTTGGTGGTGGCCGAACGCGCTACGCCTGTAGCTTTGTTAGTAATGGTAATTGTTGCGTTGGGGATTACAGCACCGGTTTCATCCGCAACCGTTCCCACGATTGTTCCTGTACCTTGGCCGGAAGCTAACGTACAAAACAGCAGCGCTATCCAGGCTACAGCCGCCAACGTGGCAAAAGCTCTAAACATGGAGACCTCTTCTTTCCGCTTTGGAGACTACGAGCGATTGGGTCAATTGTCTACGAACCTGAATATCCGTGTCAAGGGCTAATAACAACGGTTGGGTTAACGGTTTGGCAACCCGAAGCTACGGTTTTTGTTGCGCAGTGTGTTACTCCGTCACATTTGCGTCTTAGTCTCTTTAGGAAGTTCTCAACCTTGCCAGGCAGACGGGCGGCGGCGTAGTCCAGATTACAAAAAGGCCGAGGTCTGAACGCCAGCCTCTTATTTATCTCAAGAACTGAATGGGCTTAGAAACTGAATCGTGCGCCGACTTGGAGCGCTCGCGGACCACCCGAACCGAAGGTCTGAGTTACGCGATTGGTGGGCTGACCGAAGTTGTACGTCTGCGCAGCCGCGTTGGCATTCTTGCTGTCCAAAGTATAGGTACCGATTGTCAGGTTGGAGATGTTCAAGGCATTGAACATTTCGGCCAGGACCGAGAACCGGTAGCGTTCCTTAAAAGTAAACGTCTTGGTAAGCCGAACGTCCTGCGAGAATATGGGAGAGCTTAATGCGTAGTTAGACGGCAGGGCGAGCTGCTTGGTTGGGTTGGCCTGATTCCAGTTATCCACCGCCTTTGAGAGATCGCTCTTGTTGCATCCAGCGTTCAGGCAGTTAAAGGAGAGGCCAGGCAGAGGCTCCGTACTGCCGGTCGGATCGGTACCGGGAATGGCTAGGCCAGATACGACTGGCGTCACCGGACTTCTGCTGATGATGGACGAATTGATGCTTAGCTGGAAGCCCCAGGGGATTTCCACTAGTCCGGCGATGTTCAGGTTGTGATGCGGCAGGTACTGCCCATAGCTGGACATCCAGTTGACTGCGTCCCAGGGATTCTCGTCCAGGCCTTTCTGGAATGCATAGGAGGCCGTGAACTGAAAGTGGTGATCTAGGCGCTTGACGGCCTTGACCAGCAAGCCATCGTATACTCCACGGCCCTGGTCAGTCCAGAAAGTGATGGGTCCGGTGGAGCATTCCTGACCTGCAACGAAGAGCTGTGCCGTGGCGCACTTCGGAATGATGGGACCGCCGGCAGTATTCGGACCGGGCGCGAGGTTGAAGTGATTATAGTCCTGCTCGCCGAGGCTGTAGTTCTCCGCCTGGCGGCGGGCCCAGTCGACCGTGATCACGTATCCATGGCCCAGATCGCGCTGGACACCCAGCGAGGTCTGATAGCTCCGCGCCAGTGGAAAGCTAGACGGGTAAACTTCGACGCCCTGTTTGGCGACGTCGATGCCGGTGGTGGTATAAGGTCCGCTGGTTTGAACGGTTGAAGGGAACAGCTTGGCCGAGATCGCCGGTACCTCCTGATTCACCAGGTTCACGAATTGGCCGATGCTCATGGTTGTCAGCCCATTCAACGGAAGGGGTGCGCCGATGGGGAGCACCGAACATGGCAGACCCGGAATCGGACAGGTGGAAGGACTGCCGCCGATCACGAGAACACCGGAGCCGTTAAACGGGCCGGCAATGTTGTTCGTGAACGCGCTGGCTGCGAAGGTGAGGCGTCCGTCGCCCAGAGGCCCGATTACGGGGGACTCGCGCAACTTGTAATAGTAAGGGGTGCTGTCCCAGTAAATGCCGCCGCCGCCGCGGATGACCCACTTCTGACTCTTACCGGGACTCCAGGCGAAGCCGAAAGCCGGCTGGAATTCTTTGGTATTGTTCTGCGTCGGCCCCAGGTTGCTCGCCCCGAGGATGGGCGCCAGAAACTGCGGCTTGGGCAGATCCGAATTGTAGAATCCGTTCTGCGTGTTCCACGCCAGACCGTAGTTCAGCGTAAAATTCGGCCTTATTTTCCAGGTGTCCTGGAAATAGAGCCGGTACTGGTTGGCCCACTCGTTTTGAGAACGATCATAGGGCGCCGGCGTCGCAACCGGTCCTACGGGGATGCCGCTGAAGATGCTGCTGGCTATATTGAGAACCGGCAGGTTCAGGACATCGGCATCGGTGCTGAACGTCTTTGGAAGATAGGGGAAAATAGCACGCGCTGTAGCTTGGCCAAACAAGCCGTATAGATAGTCGGGCGAGAACGCGCCCACGCACATGGGGGAGCAGAATCCCCACAAACCGTATGTCCGGGTGGGATTGAGATCGGTACCGAACTTGAACCGATGCGATCCCTTTTGCCAGCTCAAGCTCTCGATTAATTCGAAGCGGCGGGTAATCCGAGATTGAGGTGCGTCAAAATTTGGTCCGGTCGCCGGTAGATTGGAGCCAAGGAAAGTGAACACGTTTGGGAGGCTGCCGGCAACGCACGGCGCCGAGCAGTCGGAGGGGACCGATTGGAGATTTTGATTGCTCCAGAAGTTGTATTGAAAGCGGAGGTCGTTGACAATGGTCGGCGTCAGGATGGTGGTTAAGCCGATGATACTCTGATCGGACCAGTTGATGTTGTGCGCCCAGTTGGACGGATCTCCAAATTCCAAGGCCTGTGCGAAACCGGTGTTGCCGTCGTGCGAATAGCGCAGAAACAGGCTGTTCTTAGTGCTCAAATGATAGTCGAAACGCGCACTCAAAGTTTTGCCGGCATACGGACTTCCGTAGGTGCCGGTGAGCGGGGCCAGAAACGGCGAAGTGGTCTGTGTAGCAAGAGCCTGGACTTGATTCTGGTACTCGTAGTCAAAGAAGAAGAACAGCTTGTTCTTGATGATCGGCCCGCCCAGCCACGCGCCTGGATTGCGGCGGACGAAGAACGGATTCGGATTGGACACGCTTCGGATCAGGTTCGGATACGCGGCCATGTTGTGATCGCGGAAGAAGAATAATCCACTGCCGTGGAAGTCGTTACTGCCAGATCGAGTGACCACGTTGATGGCTCCGCCGGCCGCAACCGGCGTCGAGAGATCGAAATTCACTTCCGAAAGCTGGAACTCCTGGACCACCTCCTGGGAGAAGTTCATCGAAGAGATGCCGCCGGCGGTGGTGACGTTATCGGAAACGTTGCCGCCGTCCAAGGTGATCACGGTGCGGTTGCCCGCACCGAGCACGCTGACTGTGAACAGCGCGTTGAACTGGCCCGGAGTACCCGTGGAGATCGTGACTCCGGGCTCCAGCTGCGCCAATTGTAGATAGCTGCGGCCGTTCAGTGGCAATTCCTGGATATCCTGGCGTCCGACGACTCCTTGAATCG
Source organism: Bryobacteraceae bacterium (assembly GCA_035501355.1). Lineage (GTDB taxonomy): Bacteria > Acidobacteriota > Terriglobia > Bryobacterales > Bryobacteraceae > Palsa-89. The sequence goes on from DATJWJ010000201.1 coordinate 33,319, forward strand.
TGTGGCTTTCGTAGTTGACCTGCGCGGTGGCCGCTTCGACCGTAACGACGGACTTGGCCTCACCTAACGACATAGGCAGATTCACGGTCGTTGTGACACCCGCCTGTACAGTCGCGTCGCGCTGCGTGGTCCGGAAACCGGAGGCCTCAGCGCGGACTTCGTAATCGGCGGCAGGAAGTGCGGGAGCGCTGAAAAGACCTTCGGCGTTCGTGGTTGCAGTTCGAGCCACGCCGTTAGCCTTGTTGGTGATCGTGACACTAACGTTCGGGATCACGGCGCCCGTTTCGTCCGTGACCGTGCCGGTAATAATTCCGGTGGGGGCCTGGGCTAACGCGACCAGACTGAGAACGAATAGCACGAGAACGGACAGGAAAATTACTCGGAACATGGAGTACCTCCAGAAATTGCTTTACCGGCGGGACTTAACCCTGAGGTTTTCAAAATGGGTTCTATTCTGTCTCAGTCTGGCGGACATTGTCAATAGCAAATGTTAGCTAGATTTCTAACAAAATTAAGCTTGTGTGCAAACGTAGCGCCAACGGTATACTCAACGGTTTTTCCAGCCAATGCCTAGCGCAGGCCGGACGCGGTCTCGCCATCGGGCGTGCTGTGCGCCGGCACAGCGCCGGGGTCAGGACTGAGCAGGCTCTCAAAGGCCGGGCGGGAGGGAAACTTCTGTATCGCGAAGTCGACCACGCTTAACGCCGTGGTCACGTATCGATCCAGCGAGCCCGTGTTCAGGATCATGCGCGCCACGCTGAAATTGCCATCCACCAAAAGCGCCGCCAGCAAGCGCGCATACAGGTCGGATTCGGGATCTTTTCCAGCCTCGCGGCTCAGCTCGGCTGCCAGCGCTTCTTCGTACTGAATTTGTATCTTCAGCGAAGCGGCCGTTAGGGCTGGGTCTGAGTCGACCAGCTTTGCATATCGCAGCAGGTCGCCGCGGCGTGCTACTTCCGTCGCGGAGGCTTCAATAAAATCGCGCCAATACTGCAATACATTGATGGTGCGGTTGGGGTCCAGCAATCCTTTTTTGAAGTTATGCAGGGCGACTTGCCGGAATGCCAGGGCGATTTCTTCCTTCGAGCCGAAATATCGCAATACGGTTTGCTTGTGAACACCGGCTTTGCCGGCTATGTCTTCGAGCGTGGTAGCGGCGAAGCCCCGCTTTCCGAAAAGTGTGTCGGCGCACTTCAGAATCAGCCTGCGGGTTTGGATTTTCTTGCGATCGCGAAGGCCGGGTTTCCCGTCCATGCGGACAATATAGCCGTTGGACGGAGGCCAGAGCAAACTTTGGAGGCCGCCGGGGAAATTTCGGGCCTGGCCGGCTACAACAGTTCGCGCGTCAGTTCATCGAAGTTGGCCGGCGTGATCAAGTGGAAGCGCAGCGCCAGGCGTGTGAAGCCTCGCAGCGTGCGGCTCATTTCGTCGCTCGGAATTTCGGGACTAGCGACGAACAGATTACCTGCCGCGACCCGAAATGGAAGCACTTGCCAGTGGTGGACCACATGTTTGGGCAAAGAACGAGCCACGTTTCTGTTAATCACCCAGGGCTCGATTCGTCCGGCCGGCAGGCTGTGCTGCAAGCTTAGCGCTTCGTACAGTTCGTCTTCGCTGAGCTTGCCGAGCGCCACCATGTATTCGCCCAGGCGCATTCCCGCCGGTAGAGTTTCGAGCGCGCTTCGGACATCGGCCTCGGCGGCATAACCGGAGCCTGCCAAGATCTCGCCCAGCCGGCGTTTGTGCTGCACCAGGGCGCTACGCGAAGGATAAGCGTGCTCGGTTTTGAGCCAGATCAGCGGCTCGCCCAGCAGCCGCGCTCGAAAATAGCGGTACATGGCGCGAAAGGCCGCGATGGTATTGATCCAGTTGGCGCACACCGCGCGCACCGGAACGCCCAAGGCAAAGAAAATTCCATACAGCCGGATGGCGCATCCGATGCGTACGCCGGTCTGGATCGCCTGGATCGCGAGTGTGCTGGCGAGCAGCCATGGATGCATGGCCTGTTGGGCTAATCGCCAGGGAGTTCCGCTGAGCCAGGCGCCCATCCAAGAGAGCACTCCATAAACGAACAAGAGGTTCGTGAACAGGCTGAGCGGATTTCCAAACAGTCCCTTGCGATCGCGCCAGAACCAATATCTTTGCGAGAGCGTCCCGCGCCAGCCGTGGCGCTCCCAGGTTTGCAGAGCGATGCCGGTGACCCAGCGCGTGCGCTGGCGGATGGCCGAGCGCATGGTCTGAGGAAAGAATTCACGCGTCGCCACGGAATCGGCCAGCGAGCCGGAAAGCGGAACAAATATCTGCTTGCAGCCCAGCTCATGCAGCCGCAATCCGTTTTCGTAATCTTCGGTCAGGCTGGATGGCTCAAAGATGAGATTGTGCTCCGCGGTAGCGAGCTTTTCGAGCGCCTGGCGCGCGTAACCGGTCCCCACTCCATTGGAGGGAACAAAACTGCCCATCAACTGGCGCGCCGGCATGTCTTTGAGCTGCCACTCGGCGAATTCATCGCAGTAGATGGAGTGGACCACGCTGGGGAACGGCGTGGCCAGAGGCAACACCGGAATTTGCACCATGTCGTAGTCGTCTGAGTACGCGTTGATGTGGGCCAGCGCCTCGGGGTGAATCAGGTCTTCGGCGTCGTGCGTGATCACGATCTCGAACTGAGCGTCTTGGTGCTCTTCGAACAGCAGCATGCGCTGGTAGATCCAGTTCAGGCAATCGGCTTTCGAGGTGGGACCGTCGTGCGGGCAGACGGCCAGATGCACGTGCGGGAAGCGCATTTCCAGTTCGCGGACGGCATCGAGGGTGGGCTCGTCGTTGGGATAAGCGCCGATAAAAAAGTGATAGTTGTCGTAGTTGATGGCGGCGACGTTGTGCTCGACCATGCCGGCGACCACGGCGTGCTCATGCCACAGCGGCACGAAGATGGCGATCAATTTTTCAGGCTGGCCAGGAACAAAACGCGACGCCGGGCCGGTCTTCGCCCAGCGCCTCTTCAGCCAGGCCCAGAGGCAGACCGCATCCAGCGCCAAGTCGTCCAGGCCGCTGATCAGGATCGCGATGGCCGCCGGCGCGAGGCACGCGGCGATGGCGGCGTCCCACCATGACCACCAGGATGCAAAGGCGTTCATCACTTAGGGACTTAGTGCGGGAGGGTGGCGAATTGTCTCGGAAGGCCGGGGCAAACTTCGCCCGGGATAGTCTCATTTGGGCCTTAGACGGCGCCCCGATACTGGAAAGGCAGCACGTTTTTGCCGATGGCTATGGCGAAATGCAGACCGCACGGCCTGTAACATTCCTAAAGATGCTCCTGGTACTCCCAGGCTTTGCGTTAGGACAGCCCTCTGACAAATCACCCGCGGTTGCCGCCAAAGAGAAAGCGCTGCTGGCCGCCGTCAATGCCTCGGTTGAGTGGAGGCCGAGCGATCCCCGGGTCGCCAGGAGCTATCAGGATCTGGCAGATTTCTATGCATCCCAAGGCCGCTATGTCGAGGCTGAAAAGCTGTACAGCAAGAGACTGGAGCTGGCCGAAGACAGCCTGGGCCGCGCCAATCCCGAGCTGATCCCAGCGGTGAACGACCTGGCGCGAGTGAATTTCGCGCAAATGAAGTTCGCGCGCGCCGAGGAACTGTACGAGCGCTCGCTACGCATCATGGAGCGCGAGTACGGAGACAACGATTCCAAACTGATTCCCTTCGTGGAGGCGGTGGCGCAGGCCTACGAATCGGATTCCAGGTTCCCGGAGGCCGAAAAATATTTGCGGCGCGCGGTTGCCATTCGAGAACGCGTCGCCGGCACTGACAACGTCGCAACCCTGCCGGACTTGCTGCGGCTGGCGCGCCTCAACGTGCTGCGTCAAAACGGACCTGCCGCCGTCAATCTGTATCAGCGCGCGCTGGCCATCCAGCAGAAAACGCTTTCGCCCAATAGCGCGGAACTGCTGCCAGCTCTGGACGCGCTGGTAAATCTGAGTCTGGATCAAAAGCGTCCACAGGACGCCGAAGCGCTCCTGCGCCAGACGCTGGCGATCCGAGAAGGCAGCCTGGGTCCGATGCATCCCGATGTCGCGGCTAATCTGGATCGGCTGGGCGCACTGCTGGCGGATCAGAAAAGATACGCTGATGCCGCGCACACCTACGAGCGCGCGCTGTTCATCTGGATGAAATCGCTTGCTCCCGATAGTGGGGAATTGCTCGACAAGTATGCAAGACTCGCCCAGGTCTACGCGGCGCTGAATCGTCCGGTGGATGCCGAGCCGTTAGTGCTGCAGGTTCTGACTGCCCGGGAGAAGCAGACCGTTGCCAGCCTCAACACGCTGGCCGGCATCTACATGTTGAAAGACAATCTGAGCGAAGCCGAACCGCTCTATCGGCTGTCCTTGTCAATTCTCGACAAGCGGGGGCTGTTGACTGCCAAGCGCTCGCCGACATCAGCCGACCGGGACCTGGATTTGTTAACCGAGACCGCCAGCCAATACGTCGAGCTGCTCAAGAAAATGCGGCGCAGGCCGGAAGCGGCCAAGCTGGAAGCCAGAATCCGGCAACTCACGGGAAAGCCCTCGCAGCCTCAGCCCAAGAAACGCGCCGGTTGAGGTCCTGCGAAGTGGCGCGCGTCCGGCTCCAGGGTCGAATTCCGGTGCTACAATTCCCAGGTACATTCCGCTGTGCCCGATCTGAAAAAACTTGTCGCCAAGTTGACGCGCCACTACGGCGAGGCGAGTGCGCCTCCGGCTCGCGGCCCCTTCGAACTGGTGATGTGGGAAAACGCGTGCTACCTCTTGTCGGACGAGCGGCGCGCCGCTGTCTTCAAAGGATTGCGCGAGCAAGTTGGCCTGACGCCGTCGGCCATTCTGAAAGCTCCGCGCGAGGCTCTGCTAACGCTGGCCAAGCTGGGCGGCATGCGGCCGGAGACGCGCGTATTTCGCTGGCGTGAGATTGCACGGATCACCATGACCGAGTTCGGCGGCAACTTGAACAGCATCCTGGAACAGCCCTATGAGCAAGCCAAGCAGGCGCTTCAGAAATTTCCCAGCATCGGCGAGCCGGGCGCCGAAAAGATCCTGCTGTTCTGCGGGACTTCCCGCGGCTTGCCGCTGGAATCGAACGGCTTGCGCGTGCTCAACCGCGTGGGTTTCGGCCGGGTCTTGAAGAGCTACGGCGCAACCTACCGTTCCGTTCAGGAAGCCTTGCGCGATCAACTGCCACGCGACAACGCCGGCCTGGTTCGCACACATTTACTGCTTCGCCAACATGGAAAAACGTTCTGCCGCACCAACGCGCCGCTGTGCCGGTCGTGTCCCGTCTCGCAGCTCTGCCCGTTTCGCACGAAGTGAACGGGTGGGTACAATCGGGAGGGGTTCATTTTGCCATTCATACAAAATCAAGGCGCTAAGATTTACTGGGACGAACAAGGCACGGGCGACCCGGTGCTGCTCATTATGGGTCTGGCCTATCCGTCGGACATGTGGTATCGCACGCGTCCGGTTCTTGACAGGAGCTATCGCACCATCGTCGTCGACAACCGGGGCGTTGGGCGCAGCGACATGCCGCCCGGGCCGTATCCCATCGCGCTGATGGCCGCCGATGCACTGGCTGTGTTGGATGCCGCGGGCGTGGAGCGCGCGCACGTGTACGGAATTTCGATGGGCGGGATGATCGCCCAGGAGCTGACGCTCCAGCATCCCGAGCGGGTGCGGTCGCTGATTTTAGGTTGTACGGCGGCCGGCGGAGCTACCGCGGTGCAGGCCGAGCCCGAAGTCGGGAAAGTGCTCATGGCCCGCGGCGTGATGACGCCGGAGGAGGCCGCTGAAGCCGCGGTCCCGTATATTTATGACGCCGGGACGCCGCGTGCGCGAATCGATGAGGATTTGAATGTCCGCCGGCCGTGGCTCGCGCCCCCGGAGGCGTACATGGCACAGCTACAAGGCATCCTGGCGTGGGAATCATATAGCCGATTGCCGCAGATCAATGTCCCAACGCTGGTGGTCCACGGCGAGAATGACCGCCTGGTTCCGGTGGGGAACGGCAAACTGATCGCCTCGCGGATTCCGGGCGCCAAGCTGGTGCTGCTGGCGAACGCCAGTCACATTTATCCCACCGACCAAACCGATACTTCCCATCGCGCGATTCTTGAGTTTCTGGCAGCGCAGCCGGCCCGCACCAGCACCACGGCCTAAGGAAGATCCATCAAGGCCCGGGTTTCCCGTCCGCGAACTTGAGTTCGCGGAGCACACGCTCGCGCACCGCATTGTACTCGCAGCCAATGAGCGCGATCACGTTCAGCAAGTACATCCAGATCACCAGGGCGATCACGGCCCAGATGCTTCCGTACAACACGCTGTAGTTTGCGACATTGCGTACGTACCAGGTGAAAACCGAAGTCGCGGCCAACCACAGAAACGTAGCGAGCACCGCGCCGGGCCAGGCGCTGCGGAGTTTTATGGGGCGGTTGGGGCCCACGCAATACAGCATGCCCGTAATGAAGATCGTTGCCGCCAGCGCGATCAGATAACGCAGCGCCGAGAACAGGAAAGCGATTCCGGTTCGCAGCTCGGCGTCCGGAGATAGACCCAGCCAACCGAGCATCCAACGCTCGGCGCGCGTGCCGAATACGATCAACGCCGAAGAGCCGACGCCTGGCAGGGCGACGATGAAAACCAGCAATATGGCGACGCCGCGCTGTTTCAGGAA
>DATJWJ010000202.1:0-3914 GCA_035501355.1 Bryobacteraceae bacterium
GTTCGTTGAGCTGATTCTGGACGTTGTTGCGCACCAGGTCGTAAGCCTCGATGGCGATCGGAGGGCTGAAATAGATTCCATATCCGGCGCGAAACACCGTGTCGTTGGGGCCGAAAAAGTGCGGGAGCCGCGCGGCCAGCCCGATACGCGGTGCGAAGTTGAGACGATCCGGCTGGGTCACCGAACTTGCCGGCTGGAGCAGCGGATCGTTCGGGAGCGTCGAATAATCCAGATTCAGCAAAGGCAATCCGGCGTTGGTGTAGGGCGCGAAGTATTCGTAGCGCAATCCCGCGTTGATGGTGAGATAAGGCGTCAGGCGCCAGTCGTCTTGCGCGTAAACGCCGAATGTGTTCTGACGCAAGTAAGCCTGCGCGTTACCCACTTGTCGCTGCGTCTGGGCTGGAAAGCCCAGCAGAAAATCGGCCATCGCGTCGCCGGTGGTGTTTGGATTCGCCGGATCACCGGTGTAGGTTCCGTCGAAGATGAAATTCCCACGCACAAACAGACTTTGCAGGTAGGCCATCGTAAAGTGCGTGGCGTCGAAGCCGACCTTCCAGGTGTGGCGTCCGATGGTGCGCGAGAAGCCGTTGGAAAAATACCAGGTGTTGTCACGCTGCGTTTGAGGAAGATTTTGTGAATCCTGGACGGTCTCGTAATCGGCCACGGTCAGCGCCGGGAGGCCGTAGTTGAAAGGATCGGTGGCCAATCCCTGAATGCCGAGATTTGCCAGCACATTGCTTCCGAATGCATTAGTCGGGAGGTCGAACACTCGCAGCCGCGTGAACGCCAGATGACTCTCGCTCACCCAGGATGCTCCCGCGAGCGTATAGCCGAGCGCGATTTGTTGCGCCCGCGTGTTCTCTTGGGTAGGCAGCGCCGGAAACGAACCGGCGAGCAAGGATCGGTCGTCATTGATGGTGTAGCGCGCGAACAGACGGCTGCGTTCGCTCAAAGCCCGGTCCAGACGGAACGATCCGTTATCGTTGTGGTCGCGATTGGGCGTCGAATCCACATAGTCGTCGCCATTGGCGAGCGCCGCATTGGGCAGCGGTTCGTATAACGCCAGGTATTTTGCAGCCGCTGGATCGAGCATGCTGGCCGGAATGGTGTTGTTTGGAAACGGCGCGCGGTTACCGTTCGCGTCCAACGAAAGCGGGTTGTAGATCGGCGATGCGCCCGAGAAATCCCCGCCGCGCACGGCCGCATCCGGCAACAGATGCTGGGTCGAATCGGCCGAACGCGACCGGAGTCCTTCGTAGGACGCAAAGAAGTAGGTTGACGGCGCGATGGGGCCGCTTAAGGTGGCGCCGTATTGGTCTTGGCGAAAAACACCGCGCGGCAGGCCCGGAACGTCGAAGAAGCCCCGCGCGTCGGTGGCTTCGTTGCGCAGAAAATCGAACGCGTTCCCGTGAAACGCCTTGCCGCCGGGTTTGGTGACCACGTCCACGGTGCCACCGGCCGACTGCGCGAACTCGGCGGGTGCGAGCAAGCTTTGAATACGAAACTCGGACACCGTCTCCATAGGTGGAATGACGGCGATCGCGAAGACATTGCCGTCGGTGTTGTAGGCGCCGTCCAGAATGTAGCTGTTTTGATTCGACCGGGCGCCGTTCACCGGCGCGTTGAACGCCACCGCGCCGCGATTGCCTTGCAGATCGTTCATGATGTCGTGCGTCAATCCGCCCAGCTGTCTCGGAATCGCGCCCGGTCCCAGCGTCACCAAGCTGATAATGTTGCGGCCGAGCAGCGGCAGCGCCTCGATGAAGCTGGAGCCGAGTTGATAGCCCTCCGTGGCGTCGTCGGTCTGCACCGGCGAGGTGCGCGCGGTCACCGTGATGGAGTCGTGCGCCGACCCCACTTTCAGATCGATGTCGAGCCGCGCCTTCTGGTTCACTTCGACAAAAATGGGCGACACGGTCACTGTTTGGAACCCAGTGTGTTCCGCGGTGACCGTGTACGCCCCGGGAAGAAGATCGTCGATGCGATAGCTGCCGAACGCATTGCTGGCAGCGGCCCGCGAAAAACCGGTGTCGTTGTTCCGCACCACCACGGAGACGCCGGCTACGGGCGCCGCTTTCTCATCGTGCACGTCGCCTAGCAGGCTGCCGGACGAAACTTGCGCAGCGCATGGGACAGCGGCGAATACGAGCAAAACCGATGCAATGTTACGCATGATCCGGTCGCTTTCAGGCCGCTTCCAGGCCCGAGACTAACTGGTCCAGGCACTCAATTGCGTCTTCAAGGCGGGAGTACCGCATCTCCCACGAACCTGTTTCGAGCAGGCGCTGATGAGAGCGTAGCTGCGCGCCGCGGACCTCGCTCTCGCCGAACGACCTGTATAGTTCCCACCGCGCCAGCGCCTGCTCCGGCGAATAGCGCCGCATCGATGCTGGACCGGACTCCTGGCGGTCCAGAAACACGACGTGATCGACAGAGTGGCCAGGCAATGTATCCATGGGCAACCTACGCGTTAAAATCTCGATGGCCACTTTGCCATTGGGCCGTACGGTAGAAAGATGCCCGGCGAGCTCCGGAAAAAAACGGCGCGCGTCTTCGCGCAGACGAATGCTGGTATAGTCGCCGACGGCATAGCGGTCAGAGCGCGCACGCACCAGTGAGACGCCGTCATCGGTGACGTAAGCCCAGCCCGCGCGGCAGGCGGCATATGCCAGCGTGCTCTTGCCGGCCAGCGTGTCTCCGCCCAACATCACGCCGCGGCCATTCTTCACAATGAGAGCCCCATGCAGCGGGGCGAGCGACTGTTGCTCCACCAGCATGAGCGCTGGCATCAGAAAACGGTAACGAACCAGCGGATGATCGGCGGCTGTTCCGCGCGTCACGCAACCGAACGCGAAACAGCGCTGGAAATCAAATACCATGAAGTTTTCCGCATCGCCGTACATCGACATCAGATGCTCGCGCGAGGCGAATGCCGACTTGGGCGTCAACAGCGGCGTCTCGGCGTCCGACACCGCCAGGCAAAGCCGCACTGGAGTTTCGTTGAATGCGGGCGCGAATGCTCCCCAGCCTTCGGACGCCGCCCGGATCACCTCCACCGAATTGGTCTCCAGCTCGAAAGGGAATCCCAACGGGTGAAACCTCCGGCGAAATTGCAGCTCGAATCCAGTAAACAGCACGTCCCGATGAATGGGCATTTCTAGAACAGTCCGCGGATCGACAAGCATCGATGTCAGGTTAAGGCATCGGCGGAATGAAGCCAATAGGTTCCGGCTTAAACTCGCCAGAATTTACAACAAAGGTACAAACCAGAAACAAGCCAAGCCCTAAAAGGCGTTCCAAACTCGCTCGGGCGTGGCATACTTCCTAGCAGAGTTGTCATTCCGATCACCCATGCGCGCAGCGATCGTCCATTACTGGCTGGTGAATATGCGAGGCGGCGAAAAAGTGATCGAGGCGCTGTGCCGCCTGCTGCCGGAGGCGGACATCTTCACGCTGTTCTATGACCCGGAGCGCGTTCCGGACTCGATCCGGTCGCATTGCGTGCACGCATCGCAACTGCAGCCCTGGCGCAAGCATTATCGCGCGCTGCTCCCGTTGATGCCGATGGCGCTCGAGAACTTCGACCTGCGCGGCTACGATCTGATCGTCTCCAGCGAATCCGGCCCAGCCAAAGGCGTGATCGCGCCGTCGGACGCCCGCCACGTCTGTTATTGCCACACGCCCATGCGATATTTATGGGACTTGTATCCGGCTTACCGCAACGAATTTACCCGCTCGCGCCTCAAACGCATGCTGATGGCGCCCTTTGCCAACTACCTTCGCTTGTGGGACTACGCCTCGGCCGCGCGAGTCGACCAGTTTGTTGCGAATAGCGAGAATGTGCAGCGCCGGATCTGGAAAACGTATCGCCGTGAATCTAGTGTCATCAATCCGCCGGTAGCAGTGGAGAAGTT
>DATJWJ010000203.1:0-4409 GCA_035501355.1 Bryobacteraceae bacterium
CCAATTCCATACCGCGCGGCAGGCCCTCCAGCAGCACGTTTAGAGATTCTTTGATGATGTCCCAGGCGGTCCAGACGATCAGCGCGCCGATCAAGACCGACAAAATCGGGTCGATCACGCTGAGGCCGGTAAAATAAATCAGCACGGCGCCGGCGACAATCGCCATCGAGCTGATGGCGTCGCCCAACATGTGTATGAAGGCGGCCCGGATGTTCAGGTCTCGATCCTTATCGCGATGCAGGCTCCACATGATCGCGCCGTTGAGAGCCACGGCCGCCAAGGCCACCCAGAACATGGTCCACTGTTGGACCGCGCGCGGGTGGAGGAAGCGCTGCCAGGCTTCATAAAAGATGAAGAGCGAGATTCCCACCAGCGTCAAGGCATTGACGAAGGCAGTCAGGACGCCGGCGCGATGATAGCCGTAGGTCTTGACGCTGTCGGCCGGCCGCGATTCCAGATACAGACCGATGGCCGCCAGCACCAGCGACAGAGCATCGGTGAAGTTGTGGCCGGCATCAGAAATCAGCGCCAGGCTGCCGGCGCGCAGTCCCGCGGCCAGCTCCACCAGGACGAAAAGAATGGTGGCTGCTACAGACCAATTCAAAACTCGCCCGGTCCGATGCTGATGGCTGTGATGATGCACACTCATCCCGCTGCTTTCATTCTATCGCCCAGAATCTGGGAAGAAAATCGGGGAATGAGTGTACTGTCCCCGGATTTTTCAGAAGCGGGTTACTTCGGTGAAGTTAAAATCCCGCACCTTCATCGCCGGCACAACCATGTCGAAAGCCTCTTCACCGGACGCGCGCAGGGCCGGGGAAAGCGCCTCCACCTTATTCAGCAGCTCGATGATTCCCTGGTTGAAGCGGAAGTTTCTAAGCCCGTGGCTCAATCGCCCATCTTCGATCCAGAACGTGCCATCGCGCGTCATGCCGGTCATGATCTTCTCGAACGGGTCAACTTCGCGGATGTACCACAAGCGCGTGACGAGGATGCCGCGCTCGGTGGAGGCAATCATCTGCTCGATAGATGTTTCGCCGCCCGCGATGACGATGTTCAGCGGAGCTTCGCCGACGTCGTTGGGCAGCGGAAAACCATGCCCGGTCGGTTCGACCCCCGCGCGCTTGGCGCTCGATCGCGAATAGGCCAATTCGCGCGGAATGCCCGCCTCCACCAGCGCCAGTTTGCGGCGCGGGACGCCTTCACCGTCGAAGGGAACGCCGGACTGCAGCGGATGCGCGACGTCATCGGAAATCTGAATGTTCTCGCCAAACAGCCGGGTCCCCATGCGGCCAGTGAGAAAACTGCGCTGGTCGTGCATGGCGGTGGCGCTGAAATCGCCGAACATCTGGCCCACCAGGTCCAGCACGGCGGCCGGCTCCAGAATCACGGTGTAGCGGCCGGGCTCGGTCTGGCGCGGATTTTTCGAGAGACGCGCTTTGTCGCTAGCGCGCCGCGCCAGCGCCACCGGATCGAAAGCGTCATAGGCCACTGCCGACGTCTTGGCCCAACCCGAGCTATCCTCCGCCATGGCGGTGATGGAAAACTGCGCCAGCGTTTCCTGGTGCCAGGCCGCAACGCCGCGCGAATTGAAAAGCGCCTCGAAGGTCTGGCCGGTGGAATAAATTCCGGCGGCGGTCTGCCCGGCCCCCTCCACCAGGCGGATCGCTTCGGCCACGCCACGCGCGCGATCCTCGGGTGAGGCCGCCGCGGTAGCTTCGTCAAATCGCCGGATCTCGGGCATCGGCGCCGGCTCGGGCATGGCCAGCAGTTCGGGATCCGGCGCAACCGATTTAGCCAGCACAATGGCCTCGTCCACCGCCTTCCGGATTGACTCAGTATCAAACCGGTTGGTGGTGGCACGCGCCGTCTTCTGATCCACCGCCACGCGAACCGAAAGCCACTGCGCCTGCTCGGCCACGTTCTGATGAATGGTGTTGTTGGCGAAACGCGTGAGCGCGTCGCGATGCGCGGCGAACAGAGCCTCAACCTCGGGGATACCCGACGCCCGCGCGGCTCGCTGCACTTGGTCGAACACGCCGCGGCACTGCTCCATCGTTAAAACCGGCGCCGCTGTCATCACTTTATTTGCCATACGCGGCTCCGACAGCGACACTATGGAAACGCGCCGGGCTGGCCCCGTGACCTGTGCCGATCACCTGTTCCGGCTGACCCTTGCCGCAATTCGGGACGCCCCACAGCACCCAATGGTCGCGATTGGCAACGGCCGCGCAGGAGTTCCAGAACTCGGTGGTGATCCCGCTGTAAGTTGGATTCTTCAGCATCCGCACGCGCTGGCCGTCGCGAATCTCCCACGCGATCTCGCAGCCGAACTGGAAGTTGTAGCGTTTATCGTCGATGGACCAGCTCCGGTTGGTTTCCATATAGATGGCGTGGCTCACTCCGCCGAAAACCTCCTCCAGCGTCTGCTCGCCGGGAAGCAGACTGACGTTAGTCATGCGGATCAGCGGAAGCCGCGCCCAACTGGTGGCGCGCATGGTTCCATTCGACCGCTCTTGACCGATGGCCGAGGCCGTCTCGCGCGAGGTCATGTATCCGACGAACTTCCCGGCCCGAATAATGTCGGCCGATTGCGCCGGCACTCCTTCATCGTCGAACGCGAACGTCCCCAACCCGGGCCCGTGCTCCAGGCGCGCATCGCACACGACGTTCACAATGTCTGAGCCGTAAGCAAGGTGATTCAACTTGTCCAACGTCAGAAAGCTCATGCCCGCGTAATTGGCTTCAGAACCTAGCACGCGGTCGAGCTCGATGGGATGGCCGATGGATTCATGCACCTGTAGCCCCAGCTGGCTTCCATCCAGAATCAGATCGAACCGGCCTTCCGGACATTGTGGGGCCGAATGCAGAGCCACGGCTTGCTCGGCGACTGCCGGAGCATGCTCCAGCAGCGCCAGCTCCTGGATCAGCTCATAGCCTTTCAATTGATGCTGGCCGCCGAAGGAGTTCGGATAAGACCGCTTTTGAATCTCGTCCTCGTGGAAGCTGAGCGCTTCGAATCCCGCCCCGCTGAAGGTCCGGGTCTGGTCGATCACGCTTCCGAGCGACGAGACGAACACCTGGCGGGTGCGATGAAAACTCATGGAAGTGGAGGCCAGCGTCACGCCGGGATTGCGGCGCAGTTCGTTATCGGCCGCCAGAAGCAAGGCCAGCTGTTCGGCGACGCTGACCGCGAACGGATCGATCCGGCAGGGCGAGACCCAAACCGCTTCATATTTCTTCTCCGGCGCCAGCATTACATCGCGCTTCTTGGCTAGCGCGCTCGATCGCGCGATGCCGATCGCCAGTTGCGCCGCCGCTTCGATTCCCGCTTTGGTCAGCTCGTCGGTGGCGGCAAAGCCCCAGCAGCCGTCGGCCAGCACGCGGATTCCAAGGCCTTGCGATTCGGCGCTCGCGACATTTCCCGGCCGCCCGTTCTTGGTGGAAAGCTCCCGCTCGCGGCTTTCGATGACCCGGACATCGGCGTACGTAACGCCCGGCCTCAAAACGAAATCGAGCGCATCCAGCGCCATTTGTCTCATCTCTTCCAGGATACGCCTTGGGCGCCGGCGCTCGTGCTAAAGTCACGGTCATGTACAGACTCGCGCTGCTCCTGGCCTGCGCCTCAGCTGCCTACGCGCAAAAGGTCAACGTCGAGTTCGACCGCGCCGCCGATTTCACGAAATTCAAGACCTTCGCCATCCGAGCCGGCAATCTGAACAGCCGGAATCCGGCGCTCAACAGCGAGCTGGTGAAGAAGCAGATCGAGGCTGATATCGAGCGCAGTCTCACCGCCAAAGGATTGGAGATGACCACCGGCCGATCCGACCTTAACGTGCGCTACACGCTAGGCTCGGCGCGCAGAGTGGAGAGGGAAGCCTACCCGGCCGGCTGGTACGGCTGGGGCACGCGCATCGTACGAGTGCCGTACGCGGAAGGAACGCTGGTGATCGATCTGCGCGATCCAACCACGCGCTCGCTGGTATGGCGCGCCATCGCTACCGAAGAGCAGCGCGATCCGGTGAAGCTGCAGGGCAAGCTCGACAACATGGTGAAGAAGTCGTTCGACAAATACCCGCCCAAGATCAAGTAAGTCGCCGCGGATTAGCTGGCTTGCGCCTCAATAGGTGCGCTTGTCATAGCCGGGCTGCATCTGGGGAGGCAGGTGGAAGCGGACATATTCGACTTGTCGTGCCTCGTTTTGACGGCGCATGCGCTCGGCGGCGCGCTCGACTTGCTGTTTGGTGAAAACGAAGCCATGGTCGGCAGGTTCCCAGGGTTGTTGTTTGTGCTTATAGAGTTCGAGCAGCGCGGCGGCGTCTTTGAGGTCGCGGCGCTCGCGGTCCTGGCGCTCGGCCTGGATCTGGCGCAGTTTGTCGAGGGCTTTTTGGAACTGGCGCGACAGGCGC
>DATJWJ010000204.1:0-3909 GCA_035501355.1 Bryobacteraceae bacterium
CCAACTTGTCCGTTTCGTTCCAGCACAACTTATTGCGTGGCTTTGGAATTGCGGTGAATGCGCGCACCATCACGGTTGCGAAAATGAACCTCAACATCACGGATCTGAATTTCCGCTCCGAGGTGATCGGCGACGTCGCACAGGTCCTCAACGCCTATTACGCTTTGGTGGCCGATTACGAGGATCTCAAGGCCAAACGGAGCGCGCTCGAGCAGTCGCAAGCACTGTACGCAAACAATCAGCGCCAGCTCGAGCTCGGGGCCCTGACTCCGCTGGATGTGACCACGGCGGAATCTCAAGTTGCCTCCGCATCGCGCGACCTGCTGGATTCGCAGACCAATCTCGACCAGCAGCAGCTCCAGCTTAAGAACCTCATCAGCCGCACGGGATTGGCGGACGCCGAATTGGCTCATGCGCGCATTGTGCCTATCGATCGTATCGAGATTCCGCCGCAAGAAGAATTGCCTCCCGTGCAGGATTTGATTCAGAGTGCCTTGGCCAACCGCAGCGACTTGGCGGCGCAGAAGGCTAACGAAAAGGCTCAGGAGGTTTCGGCATTGGGCACGCGTAACGGAATATTGCCAACCGCGGAAGCGTTCGGCGGAACAAGCCAGGCGGGGTTGGCGGGAGATCCCCATACTGTGATCTTGAACGGCCGGGTCCTGAAGCCCGACAATTATCTGGTCGGAGGCATGGGAACCGCCCTGGGCCAGGTCTTCCGGCGTAACTATCCCACCGAGCGAATCGGCGGATTCATCGCCGCGCCGCTTAACAACCGCCAAGCCCAGGCCGATTTCGGAATCGATCAGCTTCAGCTCCGGCAAAGCCAACTCGAGGATCAAAAGAATGTAAATCAGGTTGGAGTGGATGTACTGAACTCGGTGATCGCGTTGCGGCAAGCGCGCATTCGCTACGACGCTGCTGTCAAGAACCGCGAGCTGGATCAGCAACTGCTGGACGCCGAACAGAAGAAATTGAGCCTGGGTGCTTCGATACCCTACAACGTGATTCTGCAGCAGCGCGATTTGGTCGCCGCGCAATCGGCCGAAATCGCAGCGTTGGTCAGCTACAGCAACGCGCGGGTGGCGCTGGATCAAACGCTGGGCACTACGCTCGAAAGCAACCACATTTCGATTGGCGAAGCGCTATCCGGGCGCGTCGCGCGAGTCTCAACGCCGCCTAGCGAGCCGCGACAGCCTTGACCGCCGGCGCCGGTTGGTGCGTTGCGTCTGTTTCCACGCGTACCACGTGCTGGCCGCGCGGCAGCATCAAAACAAAACCGCGCCCGGACTGTAGAAATTCTGCTTGAACCGCCGCGTCGTCGATCTCCAGCTTGCTCGGCCGCACGTTGACGATCGCCATGGCCCGCGCGCTGCTTTGGTATGAGAATTCCAGACTTCCTTCCGAAGCTTTGGCGGAGCGAAGCTCCCCGTTGAAATCTAAAATTCTCGGCGCGGGCTCGTTCGTGGCCGGTTCGATCACCGCCGGCCCCGCGGGAAGCCACAGCGTGTCATCGTCGCGGACCGGCCACAATCGGCCGTTCACCAGTGCCGGACCTTGCCACGGTACACCCACGCCGCGAGCCGAATCGATGATCAGCCGCGAGCCGTTCTGCTCAACCTTATCGACGCTGGCCGCGGCCGAAGCGAGCAGCGGCAGATCGGGCGTAAGGATCGAATTCTCGAAATACAGCGCCACGCGCGGGAAGGACTGCGCGGCCAAATGGACCAATTGGAAAAGCTCCGTGCCGGTCTGTTGCTTAGTCGGATAGACGTCCTGGTAGCGCTCGACGATGTTGATGTCTATCGCCAGCCTGCCGGTTTGTTTGGTGAGCGGCTGGTATTGCGCGGCGATCTTGGGATAGCGCTGCGGTCCCAGATTCCAGATCGTAGCCGGGTCCTCGATCAGGAACGTAAAGTCATGCTGATCGAGCAGCGGCAGCACGCGCGCGGCATCCGCCCCGATCAGATCGCGCATGCGCGTATCGAACCGATCGTCTACGTGCGTAAGCACAAAGTCCAGATTCGGCTTGGTGGCGCGGATGGTTTCGATTTGCCCGATCCATTCTTCCTGCTGCCGGCGCGCGAGCCCGGCGCGATAATCGAGAAAGACCGCCAGTCGCGCTGCATCTTGTT
The DNA here is from genome assembly GCA_035501355.1 of Bryobacteraceae bacterium. Taxonomy (GTDB): domain Bacteria; phylum Acidobacteriota; class Terriglobia; order Bryobacterales; family Bryobacteraceae; genus Palsa-89. The sequence goes on from DATJWJ010000204.1 coordinate 2,136, forward strand.
TTCCAGGTTGAAACAGCTCCAGCGGGTCGAAGCCGTGCGCCTTGCGGAATTCCTCGCGGACGTCGGCATTGAGCGGCGTGAAACGCGCCGGATTCGAAGCGCCTTCGAGCGACTCGAAGTAGAGTTCGGCCAGGTTGACTCCATCCCAGTCGAAGCGGCTGATCAAGCCTTGAATGCCTTTCGACGCCGCCGCGAAGCAGTCCCGATTGGTCAGGTTCATGAGCTTGCGCCAATCTAGCTGCGCGTCTTGCAAGAGCGCGGTTTTCTCGCGCCACTCCGGATGATCGGCCCAGAATTGTTCGCTGACATGCGGCAATTCCAGCCACACATAAACCTGGATCGCCTGGCGATGGCAGGCCTCGATCAACTGGCGCAGGTAAGCATCGCTTTCGGGATTCGACTCGTAGTAATGCCAGCCGGCTACGTGCAGCGCCCCGATTCCCGCCGCGCGCCAGCGCTTGGCAAAATAGTCCAAGTCCACACGCGACCGGTACGCGCCGTCAAAAAAAGCCCACAGCCGCTGGCTGCGGAACGGGGGCTCGACGCCGAGATCATGCAGCGCATGCAAAATGTACGGGAAACGTTCGTAGCCTTCCTTGCCCGGCGCGGTGACGATCCACAGCGCCGCGCCCGCGCCTCTGCGAACCGAGGCCATCACCGGAGCACGCTCCCAGCGTTCGTAGGCGAACACCCGGGCTTCTTTAGGCGTCTCGAACGCCGGTGTCTCAACGGCGCTTTCCCAGACAATCGGCAGCTTGGGCGCATGCTCATCCACGATGCTGCGAATGACGACATGCTTAGCGCCGGGTTTGAATCCCAGCGCGCTGGCGAGCTCGTTTTCGCCTTCCACCACCACAATGCCGCCCTGTTCGATGCGCTCGAGCCACTGTGGCACCGAGCCGGGTGCGACCGTGCGGACGATAAAAAGATTGGCCGGCCCGCCCGCCGCGCGCGTCAATCCGATGGAGGAAAGAATCTGCGGCCACGGGCCCGGTTCATCTCCGGCAATATGATAAGTGAACGTCGCCGCCGGAAGCGAGGCCGTCACAAGAAAAAGTAAAGAGGCGAATTTAGTGCGTGAAGGCATACCAGAACCCTGCGCGTAAGTCGAAAAAGTTGGGACGGCGCGGATTGTCTTGATTGATGGTGTAAGCGCCGCGCAAAAAATTCACCGAAAAAAACATCGACTTGGGCATGCCGTCGAATCGGAACCGGATACCGGGCCCCGTCTCGACGTAGTTGGCCCAATACTGCCGAAGCCGATCCACCGTGCCGTCGAAGTTCCAGTAAAGCTGCGCGCGCAGCCCGTCCAGCGATTCGAAAGGAGCCAATGTGAGTCCAGCGCGATTCTGCGCGTATAGCAGCATGTCGTTCTGAAAACGGCTTACGAAGAGGCCGTCGTCGTTGGTCTCAAAAAACAGACCGCGCCCGCCGCCCAGCAAATGACCGAAACCTTTCGCATACGCGACGCCGCCACGGTAGTCCGGAATCATGCCGCCGACATCGCTGCGGGCCGTCAGATATTTCACCGCTTCACCGGCCTCGAACCAGGCCGCCATTCCGTGCCAGGGCGTGCTCGCAACGCCCAGCGCGAAAATGAAGGAAGTCTCCGAAAGATATTGAGGGTCTGGGTCGCTATGCGTCGAGCCGGTTGTATCTTGGGTGTCGCCGATGAATCGCATCGAGATATAGGGGTGCAGCGGAAATTTTCCGAGTTTCAGCTCGGTCTTAACCTGGCCGTAGCCGAACGCGTCGTGCCAGCGAGTGGAAAAGA
>DATJWJ010000205.1:0-44387 GCA_035501355.1 Bryobacteraceae bacterium
CGGGCTTTCGATGAAATGACGAAGTGGGCGGTGCGAGGGGACAACGCGGAAGTCAAGCGCACCATGCAGGTAACTGGATCGATAGGGCTCACGCCAGGCCTTCGCGTGAAGGTCCTCGATGTCGGTTTCGGCAAAAGGAAAGTCCGCGTGCTCGGTCTGTTCTCCGATGGTCAGCTTTATTCGGAGGACGCTCGAACAGGCCGCGAGTGCTGGGTATCAAAGGACGCCCTGAGGCGCTAACCTATTACCGGCGCGGCGAACTACCTCTCCTCGACGGTCCCACATTTGGCAGACGGTTTTCACGGCCATGTTGTCAGGGCCCTAGATAGAAAATTCCAGCGCGTAGTCCCAGGAACCGTTACCGCCCTCGGAATCGCCCCGGCCGCCTTTCGCTCACCGCGCGAATGCCTTCTTTATGATCCTCGGTCCGTGCCAAGCGGCTCTGTTCGGCCAGCTCATGCTCGAGCGTCGCCCGGACGGCCTCGACCAGGCCGCGCCTCATGGTGGCCCGCACGGACTCCACCGCCAGCGGCGCGCCTTCAGCGATTTCGCTCGCCAGTTTGCGGGCTTCTTCGCGCAACCGATCCGGCGCCACCAGAACATCCGCCAATCCCCACTCCAGCGCCTGTTCCCCACCGATGCGGCGCGCGGTACAGAACATCAGACTCGCCCGCTGCACGCCGATCGTGCGCGGCAATGTGTGCGTCAGGCCAAATCCCGGGTGCAAGCCGAGCTTGGCGAAATTGGCCGCGAATCGGGCTTCGGCCGTCACGACGCGGAAGTCCGCCGCCAGCGCCAGCCCCAGCCCGCCTCCAACCGCCGCACCCTGGATCGCGGCAACGACGGGTTTGCGCGCACCGAAAAGGCGAATGGCCTGCTCGTAGAGACGCCCGGTTCTAGACGACTCCAGCTCGCCGCCCTCGCCTCCCGACGACGAGAAATCCGCCCCCGCGCAAAATGATTTGCCTTCCGACGCCAGCACCAGCGCCCGGCACTGGCTTTCTCGATCCAGCGCCTCGAAGGCGTCCGCCAAACTTCCGATCAGTTCCCGGTCGAAAAAATTATGCGGCGGCCGGTGCATCTCCACCCATGCCAGGTGGCCTTCCAGCGCCACCGACACGTCGCCATACCGCGCCTTCATCCCTTGCGCAGCCGCAATAGCTTCCTCGCCACCACCCACCGATGCACCTCCGAAGGACCCTCGTAGATTCGCATATTCCGCACCGTCGCCGCCATCAATTGCAGCGGCATTTCCTTGGTCATGCCCATGGCTCCGAAAGTCTGCATGGCTTTGTCCAGCGTGTCCCAAGCCAACTCGGTCGTAAAAACCTTGAGCATGGACACTTCGGTCCTGGCATCGCGCCCCTGGTCCACCTTCCAGGCCGCATCGTAGGCCATCAGCCGCGCCGCATGGATCCTGGTGGCTGCGTCGGCCACCCACCATTGGATGGTCTGTCGCTCCGCCAGCGGCGCGCCAAACGTGACCCGCTGCGGCGCGTATTCGCACATCATGTCCAGCGCACGCTGCGCCATGCCGATGCACACGCACGACATTTCCAGCCGCCGCGTCGACAAGCGGATCTGCATCGGCGCGAAGCCCTGCCCCTCCTCGCCCAGCAGCTTCGAGGCAGGCACGCGGCAGTCCTCCAGCGCGATTTCATAAGTAAAATGCCCGCCGATCATCGGAATTCTTCGCAAGATATTAAACCCCGGCGTGCCCTGGTCCACCAGGAACGCGGAAATCCCGCCGCGCGCGCCTTTCGATTTGTCGGTCACCGCCATCAAGATGGTGAAGTCCGCCTCGGCCGCCCGGCTGATCCAGATCTTGCGCCCGTTGATCACCCAGTCGTCTCCCTTTCGGACTGCGGTCGTCGTCATGGCCGCTGGATCGCCGCCCGCGGCGGGCTCTGAAATGCCGATGGCCGACGTGATCTCTCCGCGCGCGTAAGGCGCCAGGTATTGCGCGCGCTGCTCGGCGTTAGCGGTCACCATCAGCATGCGCAGATTCGGCGAATCCGGCGGGAGCACATACGGAACAACCGTCTTGCCCAGTTCTTCGTTGACGCCCACCAGCGCTACCTCAGGCATGTCCGAGCCACCGACGTCTTCGGGGGCATCCAATCCCCACAGCCCCAGCTCGCGCGATTGCTGGTCGAGCGGAGCACGCTCTTCGTGGGTCAGCAACACGCCCTGCCCGGCGGCCTCGCGCTCCAGCACCGCTTTTTCCAGCGGCATCAATTCCTCGCGAACGAAGCGCGCCACCAGATCCTTGAGCATTCGGTGTTCGTCGCTGAGGGCTAAGTCCACGTTTCCTCCCGAGTCAAAAGGATATCAGCCCGCCGAGCCGCGGAAGGTGATCAGAAAAACGACTGCGCCCGCGGACTGGATTCTACTCCAGCCCGCGGGCGCAATCTGAACTAAGAATTTTAAGCCCAGCTACTCGACCAAGCTACCAGCGCCGTCCCCAGCCCCGTCCGAACCCGAAGTAAACGCTGGGTCCCCAATACGGATACGGATAGCCGTACGCGTATGGATAAGGGTATGGATAAGGAGCCGGATAGTAGCCGTAAGCCGGAGGCCGAGGCGGTCCGTATCCCGGAGGCGGACCCTGCCGCTGTTGCATGCTCGGACCATAGTCCTGCTGGCTGGCAGGCCGGAACGCGTCATAATTCGCCTGGATCGTCACGGGATTCTCGGTGCGGAATGTAAGCGGCATTTCCGGATAGACCACCGTGGCTCGGCCGCGCGTCAGCAGCACGCCAATTGTACCCGCCACCACGCCCGCGGCCGCGCCTACGCCTGCGCCCACTCCACCATTGACTCCTGCTCCGATAGCAGCGCCGGTGGCGGTTGAAGCACCGATGCCAAACGCATCACGGCCGTAGGACGTATTTCCCTGCCGATCCGTCACCGACGTCTTCACCTGCACCTGGCTGCCGTCCGCCAAACCGATCTCAGTCACTTCCAGTCCCAGACGCGACAGTCCGCTTACGTGTCCGGCCTTCTTTGCTTCGGTCACTCGTCCGGTGATCGTCTGGCCGCGGTGCGCCACCACCAGACCATTCACCACCAAAGGCGCCGCCAGCGTTCCTGCGAATGCATCGCCGGCCTGATTGTGATCGCTCGACAGCGGCTCATTCACGCGAATCGTGAGCCACGTCCCCGCCGGAATCGTGATCACGCTTGGCGCGGGCGCTGGAGCCTGCGGTTGCTGCGGCTCCTGGCTTGGATCGAACGCCCCGCCGTTATCAGCCGGAGGCGCGGGCTGCGCATTTTGCGGAAAACGCTTCCAACCGCTCGATGGCGGCGGAGCGCCCGTGCTCGGGTCCTGAGCGAATCCAGGCAGCCCCACCAGCGAGGCCGCCATAATCGACGTTAGAAGCCATTTTGCAGATGATTTCATAATCCTTCCGCCTCTCTCAAGGACGTCTAAATTGCATCTTTGGTTCCAGCGCCAAATCATTGTAATTAAAAGACATCGACCGCGCCGATTGGCCGAGGAAAGCCAGCCTTGGTGGTTTTCGGCCACTGACGCCGCCAACCAGTGGCGGCCTTACAGGTTCCCCGTCCTGGCCACCTCATACCAGGCCGTGCCATCGGAAACGAACTGGAGCGTGGCGGATTTGCCGGCCGTTCCGGTGAGCGCGCCCGCGCTGCGAAAGTTGGCGCCGAACGTGATGCTCTTGGCGCTGATCTCATCGTTGGCGACGATGATCCACATATGCTGGCCAGGAAGCCCGGCCGTTGTCGCATTGATGATCGCATTGGGTGCGGTGTTGGCGGTTCTGATTTTGTGCAGATCGCCGGCCGTGACATCCAGACTCATCGTGGCAGCGTAATTCATGGTGTCCATGGCGCCGATCACCCGGCGCGCCCTCACATCCCCGCGCACATCCGTGGGCCCGCTGTATGCCGTCCCTGGGCCGGACCCACCCGGCGCCGCCGCGCTCATCCCCAGCAATCGAAACACCCGGCCGTCGTAAAAGATCCACTGCGGCTGGCCGGCTACGATGAGGCTGCCGGGATCGGTGGCGCCGTCCGCTTTCTTCAGGCTCGCAAGCCCGATGTTGTCGATGTTCAAGCTGCAGGAGGCCAGGCATGTGGCATCGACATTGAGCAGAAAAGTCATCCCGGCCTGGTATTCGTGCAGCGCCTTGAAAGGCAGCCGGCATGTGTACGCGGTAGTTCCGTTGGTCGAATTGCAGTAATTCTCATTGTCGTGGACCGAATCGTGCGTCGCGATGAAGGCCGTGTTGTAAGAGCTGGAGCAGTTCACCCGGGACCCGTCGTCCGAGCAGGCCTCGATAATTCCGCTCACCGAGCTGCCCGCTGCGTTGGTGAAGTTCAACGTGCGTTGGGTCCCTACCGGCAGCCCTCCCACCTGAATCGCAATTTGCGCGGAAGCGCAAGTCAAACTCGCAAACCAAAGCATTGGCAAGAATCGCATCGAAGATCGCTCCTTGTTGATCTTACAGCGCGCCTCGCCTCCGCAGTTCCCGCTCCAGCTGCTCGGCCGACTGGAACTGCACCGCTTCCATGCCTAACTCGCGCGCGGCGTCCACATTCAGCTGGATATCGTCGGTGAAGAAACATTCTCGCGCCTCGCACCCGGCCCTCCGCACCGCCTCCTGGTAAATCTTGGGCGACGGTTTGGCGGCGCCCACTTCATGCGAAAGCACCGCGTCGCTGAAATAGCCCAGCAGCGGATAATTGGCGCGCACCATCGAGATGTGAATCGGATTCGTATTGGACAACAGCAACAACGGATATCGCCGCGCCAGCGATTCCAGCAAGGCTTCACTAACCAAGGGCTCCGGCAGGAAAATGCAGCTCCACAGGTCGCAAAATTCGTCGTAAGTGATCTTGAACTCCAGCGCCCCGGAAAATTCCTCCACGAACCGCCGCGCATCCACTTGTCCAATCTCGAAACGCTGCACCAGCCCGTTGGCTCGCAGGCGCGCTCGGATCTCCTCAGTAGAATATTTGCAAAGCGGCTCCAGCCGCGCGTAGGCGCGTTTGAAATCGAAGGGGATAATAACGTTGCCGAGATCGAAAATAATCGCCTTGAGCACTAGCTTGATTGTAGAAGTATGTCGCCTCCGCGGACCCTGCGCTACCATGAAATGTTTCCATGTCCATCGACTGGTTTCCGCTGTGGCTCAGCCTGCGCGTGGCCGCCATCTCCACCGCAATCGCGTTGGTCGTCGGCCTGTGGCTGGCCTGGACGCTGGCAAACCGCTCCTTTCGCGGCAAGGAAATTCTGGACGCCGCCATCACGCTGCCGTTAGTTCTTCCCCCCACCGTGCTGGGCTATTATCTGCTGGTCCTGCTCGGCCGCAATAGCCCCATCGGCGGATTCTATGAATGGCTATTCGGCGCGCCGCTGGTTTTCTCCTGGCAGGCCGCGGTGGTGGCCGCGCTGTTTCATTCCACTCCACTGCTGGTGAAATCGGCCCGCGCGGCTTTCGAAAGTGTGGATCGCTCCTATGAGCGCGCCGCGCGCAGCCTGGGCGCTTCCGAAACGCGGCTGTTCTGGCGCGTCACGCTCCCGCTCGCCCGCCGCTCCATCCTCGCCGCGGGAGCCCTGGCCTTCGCGCGATCGCTGGGCGATTTCGGCATCACCATCATGATCGCCGGCAACATCCCCGGCCGCACCCAAACCCTCGCCGTGGCCATCTACGATGCGGCTGAATCCGACCACGGCGCGGTAGCCCGGCTGCTGTCGCTGATCATCTCAGCGGTGGCCTTGGCGGTGCTCCTCGTCGCCAATCGTCTCACCCCCAATCCTTTTGGCCCCCGTCAAGCCGCGCCATGATCCATGCGCGCATCCGCAGGCAGTTCCCTCCTGGCCCCGAATCGGCTGGCTTTTCGCTCGACCTCGACTTTCAGGCCTCGCGTGGCTTCACGGTGCTCTTCGGCCCCAGCGGCGCCGGCAAAACGCTAACGCTCGATTGCATCGCCGGCTTCGTTCGCCCCGAGGAAGGCCGCATCCTGCTGGACGATCAGATTCTGTTCGACGGCGCCGCTGGAGTCCATCTAGCCCCTCGCGCCCGCCGCTGCGGCTACGTATTTCAAAATTACGCGCTGTTCCCGCACCTGAGCCTGCGCCAGAATCTGGAGTTCGCCGCCGAGCGCATCCCGCGGCTGGAGCGCCATCGAAAAATAAACGAGATGCTGGAAAAATTTCATCTGGCTGAAGTATCCGGCCGCCGTCCCTACGAATTATCAGGCGGCCAGAAACAGCGCTGCTCCATCGCCCGGGCCTTGATCGGCGCGCCGCGCCTGCTGCTGCTCGATGAACCCGCGCGCGGCCTGGATGCCCCGCTGCTGGCCGATTTGTACTCCGTGCTGCGGCAGGTCCGCGAGGAGTTCGGCATCCCGGTCCTCCTGGTCACGCACGATTTTGAGGAATGCCTCGAGCTGGGCGATGAAATGATCGTCCTGCGCCAGGGGCGTGCGGTTCAAAGCGGACCGCCCTCGAGCATTCTGGAGCAACCCGCCAACGTCGACGTCGCCCGTCTGCTGGGCGTTTTCAACCTGCTGCCGGTCGAGATCCGTGCGCTGGATCCCGGCCGCAATGCCAGCCGCCTCCGCTACCAGGAGTTCGAACTCAACGGCCCTTATTTCCCCGGCCGCTTGATCGGCGATCAGGTCTGGCTCTGCATCCGCCCCGACCTGCTCTCGGTGACGCCGCGCAACGGCCGCCCTGGAATGAACCAGATCCCAGCCGCTCTGGTTCGTACCATCGAAAAACCTGATCGAGTGCGCCTGGAATTTTCCGGCGGCATCGCTGTTGAGGCCGACCGTCCCACTCTCCAAAGCTATGGCAGTGTGAAAGAGTGGATGATCGAGTTTCCGAACGCCGGCCTGCGCATTCTGTGAAGCGCTACGCGATTACGGATTCGCTCGATGTCGCGCGCCGTGCGGCCGAAAAAGGCGCCAGCATGATTCAAATCCGCGCCAAGGATCTCCCGGCGCGCGCTGCGGCAGAGCTGGTGCGCGCCGTAGTCGCCCAAGCCGGTTGTCCGATCCTCGTCAACACCCGCACCGACGTGGCTCTAGCCTGCGGAGCACAAGGCGTGCACCTGCCCGCCCATTCCATCGCACCCAGCACCATTCGCCGCATCACGCCGCCGGGCTTCCTGATCGGCGTCTCCTGCCACACCATCGCGGAACTGCGCTTGGCCGAAAACGAAGGCGCCGACTTCGCCGTCTTCGGCCCGATCTTTCTCAGCCCCACGAAATCCGTGACGCCGATCGGACTCGATGCGCTGCGCGATGCCACCGCCGCCGTCCGCCTCCCCATATACGCCCTGGGCGGCGTCACGCGGGAAAACGAAGCGCTGTGCCTGCAGGCGGGCGCGGCCGGCATCGCAGGCATCTCCTTCTTCACGTAACATGAGGGTTGTCCCCCGTGACCCCCACCGAAACCAACAAGTACCTGGGCGTGCTGCTGCGCTTCGGAGTCTTCGCTCTAATCGCGCTTCTCGGTTACTTCCTTTTCCCGACCATCCTGCTGTTCTTTCTCGGCCGCGACGTCCCGCTGGTGGTGGCGACGCTTTCCAGCTTCGCCGCCGCGGCAGTGGCCAACTCCATCGCCCTCCGGATCTACGAGCGCGGGCAGTTGGCCGACATCGGACTTGGTTGGACGTCTGCATCGCGCCGCAATCTGATCATCGGCGCCATCGGAGGCGTGGGAGCAGGCGTGATCGTCTTGGCTGGACCAATCCTGGTTCGTGCCGCCGACCTCGTTCCAGTCCCCAACGAACACCTGCATTGGGCCAGCCTGCTCTTCGTCACACTGATCCTTCTGTTCGGGGCCGTGGGCGAAGAAATGCTCTTTCGCGGATACGGATTCCAGATTCTGGTGCGCGCCATCGGCCCTTTCGCCACCATCCTGCCCATGGCCGTACTCTTCGCCTTGGCCCATAGCCTGAATCTGAACTTCACTTGGATTGCCATGGTCAACACCTTCCTGTGGGGCGTCATCTTCGGCTACGCTTTCGTCCGCAGCGGCGATCTCTGGCTGCCCATCGGCCTGCACTTCGGCTGGAACCTTACTATGCCGATTTTCGGGGCCAATCTCAGCGGGTTTACAATGGGAGTCACGGGGTACTCCGTGCAGTGGAAAATCGGAGACCTGTGGAGTGGAGGCGCTTATGGCCCGGAGGGTGGGTTGCTCACAAGCGCGATCGCAGTGGCGCTATTCTTCTTTCTGCAACGAGCCCCCATCGAGCATCAAGACGCCTTTCTGCTCCAGGAGCCGTCATCATGAGTAAACGCTCGCTTCCTATCGCTTGTTGTCTGGTGGCCTCGAGCTGGCTTATCAGCTCCGCTAACGCCGCCGACAAGAAACTGAGCGACGATGATCGGGTGGAAATCCTGCGCGGCCTCTTGTCTGAATACGCCACCGTAAAATCGTTGTTGCCGCGCTCGCCCAAGCCGCTCCCGTTTCAAAGCGATGGCACCTGGGACAAACAATTCTGGACCCAAACCGGACAGAGATATGGTCCGGCCGCGCGCCTGGGCGACTCGATTCAAATCACCAAGGTCAATATCGAGGACGACAAAATCATCTTCGAAATCAACCACGGGATGAAGGGCCCGCGCGGAAGCTGGCGCAATCACGTTCAGATCGGCATGGCCGGCCCCATCGGCGGCGGCGTCAGCCAAGTCGATCCCAATCAAAGCACCAGCGCTCCCGGCGGAACCAGTCTCGCGCTGATCTTCACTGGACCGGTTCCCCCGTTGAAAGCCGACGAGATCAAAAAGATTCTCCGCCCCATCCTGGCCTTCGACAGCGAGACCGCGACCGAAAATTACGTCGATACGCTTCCTGAGCCGATCCAGCAGGCCATCAAAGCCAACAAAGTCATCGAAGGCATGGATCGCGATCAAGTGATCCTGGCCTTGGGCAAGCCGCGCCACAAGGAGCGCAACAGCGACAAGGACGGCAACGAGACCGAAGACTGGATCTACGGCGACCCGCCCGGCAAAATCACCTTCGTCACGTTCGCCAATTCCAAGGTGGTCCGCGTCAAGGAAGCGTACGCCGACATCGGCGGCAGTACTGCTTCGCCCGTACCAGTTCATTAGCGCGCAACCCTGGCTAAGCCCCGCAGAATGATGGGTTCGCCGAGACTTGAAGGCCGGAACTAGTACCTGAGCCTGGAATCGCCCCCGCTAAATTTCTCTTCGCTTTCCGTTAAACAAGTCAGGAAGGCGATAAGAGATGAACACCAAAGCCAAGCCATTCGGCATTCTCCATTGCATGATCTTAGCCGCTGTTTGGATTGGGATTGTTACCAGCGGCGCAGATTGTTTACGGGCCAACGTGATTCCGATAAGCGCGACCGCGGTCGACTCGACCAGCACTACTGGAGTTTCGTTCGGCTACGTGGGCACACTAACGCAAAATGACTCGATTGAATTAACTGTCAGTGGCGATCCTTGCCTGCAACCGGTAGCGGTCTACTGCGTGAACGGAGCAGGCGTCGTCATCGTGCCGGGTACTCTTGGAGTAGGTGACGCGAGCACTTTCTCGGGCACCTTCGGAGGAACCACCGGTACCTGGGATTTTGGTGCACTCCTAATGGAAATTTCCGGGATTTCCGGGACGAGCACGGTCCAGATTTTCCCGGCCGACGCGGCCGACGGATTGGGAAGCGGAAGTCCGCCTTCCAGCCTAACGCTGCCGGTGACCACGCTTTCGGCGCTCGGGTTCTCGTCCTTTAGCGAGGTAAACCCTACCATTACCTTCATCCTGGCGGACAATTTATATACCGACAACGTAGGCCAATTTAACTTGTCGCAGAACTTGTCATCGGTGCCCGAGCCAACAACTACCGGAGTCGTTGGAGTTCTGGTTTGCGTGATGGCCGGAGTAGTGCGCCGAAGGCGAGCAGCCAGAAACACTCCCTGATCGCAACTGCGGATCGTCGCCAAGCTGCAGCCCCGCGCACACTCGCCGCGGGCGAAGCGCTTTGCGGGGGCAAACTGACCCGCTACACTGAAGCTATATGTCGATCAAGGTAGGCATAAACGGTTTCGGCCGGATCGGACGAAACGTGGTTCGCGCGGCGTTGGACCGCCCCGATATCGAATTTGTCGCAGCCAACGATCTTACTGACACTAAGACGCTGGCGCATCTTTTGAAATACGATTCCATTCTCGGCCCGATTCACGCCGAGATCAAAACCGAAGCCGATGCCATCACGGTCGGCGGCCGCCGCATCAAGATTTTCGCGACCAAAGATCCCGCCGAGCTGGATTGGAATTCGCTAGGCGCTCAGATCGTGATCGAATCCACGGGGAAGTTCACCGAAGCCAAGGACGCCGCCAAGCATCTGCGCGGCACCGTCAAGAAAGTCATCATCTCGGCGCCCGCCAAGAACGAAGACGTCACCATCGTCCTGGGCGTCAACGACGAGATGTACAACCCCGCCAAGCACAAGATCATTTCCAATGCCTCCTGCACCACCAATTGTCTGGCGCCAGTGGTGAAGGTCCTACACGAAAAATTCGGCATCGCCAAAGGGTCGATGACCACCATCCACAGCTATACCAACGATCAAAACGTGCTCGATTTTCCGCATAAGGATCTGAGACGCGCGCGGGCGGCCGCGCTTAACATGATTCCCACCACCACGGGCGCCGCCAAAGCCATCGGGCTGGTGATGCCGGAGCTGAAGGGCAAGCTGGACGGCTATTCCATGCGCGTTCCGACGCCTGACGTCTCGGCGGTGGACCTGGTCGCCCTGCTGACGAAAAACACCAGCACTGAAGAAGTCAACAAGGCTCTCGAGGCTGCTGCCAATGGCCCGATGAAAGGCATCCTGGCCTACACCGAAGATCCGGTGGTGTCCACCGACCTGCTGCACAACCCGGCCAGCTCCATCGTGGACTCCCTGATGACCAAAGTCCTGGACGGCAACCTGGTGAAAGTCCTGGCTTGGTACGACAACGAATGGGGCTACTCCATGCGCATCGTCGATATGATCGATTTCGTGGCCAAGCAAGGCCTCAACTAGCGGCCGCCGGCCGTCTGGTCGCGCCGCGCGGCGAAATTGACATCGCCCGCCGCCATCCATAAACTCGACTCATGCGCAAAACACTGCGTCTCGCAATCCCCGCGCTTGCTCTAATAGCCACGCTGGGCGCTCAAAATCCTACCGGCGCTGCCGCCATCACCAGTAAGTTCGATACGCCGCAGGTGCGTGTCTACGTGGCGACCCTCTCGCCCCACACGCCGGTGCCGTCGCGGAATGGGCATGCCACCAATCGGGTTCTGATTTATCTCGATAACGGCTCCATGACCCGGCAAGATGGTGACCGGAAAGCTGAACTGGAGATTCACCGCGGCGAAGTTCGCTGGCGGCCGGCCAGTGGCGCGTACGTGGCCGAAAACATCAGCGATCACCCCATCCGCATTTTGGAGATTGACTTAAAAGGTAAACCATCCGGGCCGGCGCCGGTTTCGAAACTCGATCCGACGGTCGTGGATGCCAAGCATTACAAGGTCGAATTCGAAAACGAGCAGGTGCGCGTTCTTCGAGTCCACTACGACGCCCACGATCAGGGCGTCGAGCATGAACACATCCTCAACCGCGTCGTCCTGTATCTCAACGATCAAACTGCCGCGAAGGCCGATGACGTACGAATGGGCGGACCGGGTGTCCACACTGAACGAAACAACGGAGACCAGCCGGCCGACCGAATCGCGGTTGAGATCAAGTAAAGCAATAGTCCGATACGGTGGCCGCCGAGCTCATGGTAAGGTATGGGCGTAGTTTGCCCTGGCATTTGAGTTGCCACCGGTTCAATTAGGAGACCCTATGCGAGTTCTTGCCACCACCGACGGCTCCAAGGAAGCAACCGCGGCCTTGCGCGCAGCCTGCCGTTTGCTTTCGAAAGCGGATCGCCAGATGGACGTGTTGTATGTGGTGGGCGAACCGCGCGTGCCAAAGTCCGGCGGGATTGCCCAGCGTGCTTTCCAACACCGCGCCGCGGCTGAGGCCAGGCGCATTCTGGAGGATGCCAAGCAGGCGCTGACAGAGGAAGGCGTGGATGCGTTGACCTTATCGGAAACAGGATCGCCGGCCGGCATCATCATGACCGAAGCCGACGATTACGATGTTACGGTGATCGGCGCCAAGGGACGCGATGCGCGAACCAATGGAGGCTTGGGACCAGTGGCCAGCAGGGTTGTGGAGCACGCCAATGGCTGCGTCCTGGTGGGACGCCAACCGCCAGAAGACCGCCAGGCCAGGATCCTGGTGCCGGTGGACGGATCGGCGGGTTCCAAACACGCGCTCGATGCATTGAACGAGTTCTTCGATCTGGAATCGGCCGATATCACGCTACTGCATGTTCTGGAGACGGCCTGGCTGCCGGAAAACCGAGAAGAAGAGTCGCTCGGGGAAGGCGATATCGATTTCGCGCAGGCGGCGCAGGTGCTGGCCGAGTTGCGACGCGAGGGCGAGAAACTGCTCGCCGACGCGCATGCGGGCATGGCCGAAAATCATCCCGGCGTCACCACTACCATGCGCGAGGGCGTTCCCGCCAACGAGATTTTGAGCGAAGCCGATCAGGGCGATTATGATCTGGTGGTGCTCGGCGCCAACGAAGCCAACGACATGAAGCACAGCGTGCTGGGCAGCGTGTCGAGCAAAGTCGCGTGGAACGCTCCGTGTTCGGTTTTGGTGGTTCGGGTGCCGGAATAGGCGTTACGATAGCTAAATGGTTGACGTACCGCCGGGCGGGCAGACCAAGTCCATCAACGGGATCGATCTTTACTTCGAAATGTACGGCGAAGGCGAGCCGCTGCTGCTTCTGCATGGTTTCATGGGTTCGGGCGCCGATTGGGGGCACGTCTTCAAGAGCCCGCCGGAGGGTTTTCGATCCATCTTCCCGGACATGCGAGGGCACGGGCGATCCACCAATCCGCCGGGCGTTTTCACTTTTCAGCAATCGGCGCGCGACATACTGGCGCTGCTGGACGCCTTGAAAATCCCGCAGTGCAAAGCCATCGGCGTGAGCGGCGGCGCACAAACCTTGCTCCACATGGCCACCGAGCAACCGGGCCGGATCGAAGCCATGGTGGTGGTAAGCGGCGGGCACTATTTTCCGAAAGAAGCGCGCGCGTTCATGCGGCAGTTTTCGCTCGAGAGCCTGCCGCATTCCGAACAACAGGCCATGCGCGAGCGCCACAAGCACGGTGAAGAGCAGGTGCAGGCCTTGCTGAAATTAGCCAGAGGTTTTCAGTCCAGCTACGATGACATGACCTTCACGCCGCCGTATCTGGGCACCATCACCGCGCGCACGCTGCTGGTGTTCGGCGATCGCGATCCACTGTATCCGGTGCACATTCCGGTGGAGATGCACACCTCCATTCCGAAGTCGCGTCTGTGGATCGTGCCGAACGGCGGGCATGGGCCGATCTTTGGCGATTGGCGCGAGCGATTCGTGGAGACGGCGCTGGGGTTCTTGCGCGAGTCGACCTAGCGTTCGCTGGCACCATATACGCTACCATATATGGTAGATGATCAAGACTACCGTGTATCTGGATACGGATGTCGCGCTTTCGCTGCGCCGGATGGCGGAATCGGAAGGCCGCAGCCAGGCCGAGTTGATCCGGGATGCGTTGGAAAAATACACGAGCACCCGTAAGCGTCCCAAGCTGCCGGGCCTCGGGGAATTCCGCAGCGGTCATACGGACACCTCCGAGCGCGCGCGGGAAATCCTGCGCGAGGCCGCCAAGAAGGGGCGATGGCGCTGATTGCGGATTCCGGCGCGATCTATGCGCTCTATGATGCGCGGGACCGGCACCACGCGGCGGTGACGCATGTGATCGACAACGAACGCGAGACCATCATCGTTCCCATGGCGCTTCTGGCGGAGATCGACTACCTGCTTCGGGTCCGGTTGGGCAGCCGCGCGGTGTCCCGATTTCTGGAAGGCATCCAGGTGGGTGGGTATACGTTGGAACCATTCACCGCCGCAGATGTAGTCCGATGTAAGACGTTGCTCGAGACCTACGCGGATCTGGACCTTGGCTTGGCGGACACATCGGTGATCGCCGCCGCCGAGCGGCTGAATTTGAGCCGCATCCTGACGGTCGACGAGCGGCACTTCCGCGCCATTCGCGGCGCGGGCGGGAAGGCGTTCACGTTGCTTCCCGCCGACGCCTAGAATGGAAGCCATGCGCGCCGCTCTGCTGACGGTTCTGTTCATTCTTTCCTCGCTCTCTGCTCAGACTACGAAGCTCGGCGATCGCTGGGCGCCGCTGGCGTTTCTGGTCGGCGAATGGATCGGGGAGGGCGGCGGCGATCCCGGACAGGGGAGCGGCGGCTTTTCCTTCCTCCCGGAGGAGAACGGCGCCATCCTGGTGCGCAAAAATCGAGCGGACTATCCCGCTTCCAAGGATCAACCCGCGTTCTCGCACACCGACCTCATGATCGTCTATCAAGAAGACGAGAAATTTCGGGCGATCTATTTCGACTCCGAGGATCACGTGATCCATTACGACGTTGAGCCGTCGAGCGACGGCAAAAGCGTTCAGTTCCTGAGCAAGAACTATCGCCTCACGTACTCCAAGACCGGGACCGATTCGGTCGCGATCAAGTTTGAAATCGCGCCTCCCGATCAGCCGGGGGCTTTCAAGACCTACATCCAGGCCACGGCGCGGCGCACTAAAAGCTGAGCAGGCGCTCGGCCTCGGCTACCAAATTCTCGACCTGCGGCAGGATTTCGTATTCCAGCTGCGGGTTGTAGCCAACCCAGGTATCCAGCGCCCCCACGCGGCCGACTGGCGCGTCCAGATATTCGAAAAGCTCGTTGGCGATGCGCGCGGCCAATTCCGCGCCGTAGCCCCACGACAGGCAGTCTTCATGGGCAATGAGAACGCGGTTGGTTTTTTCGACCGAAGTCCGAATCGCATTCCAATCGTAGGGAGACAAACTGCGGAGATCGATCACTTCGATGCTTCGATCGGGGAAGCGCTGCTCGAGTTGCAAGGCCGCTTGGAGCGACTTCTGCACTAGGGCGCCGTATGTCACGATGGTCAGGCTTTGGCCGGTCTTTACGATATTGGCGCGGCCGAACGGAATCGTGAAGTCCGGGCCGGGATGCTGTGAACGGTTATAAGGTTCGCGATAGAGGCGTTTGTGTTCGAGGAAAAGTACGGGGTCGTCGGCGCGGATGGCAGTGCGCAGCAACCCGCACGCATCGAGCGCGTTGGACGGCATGACTACGCGCAACCCGGGGATATGGGTGAAGATCACTTCACCGCACTGGCTGTGGTAAATGGCGCCGCCGTTCAGATATCCGCCGATGGCGACGCGGATCACCACCGGAGCGCTGAAGCCGTTGTTGGAGCGCCAGCGAAGGGTCGCGAGCTCGTCGCGAATTTGCATCATGGCGGGCCAGATGTAATCGAAGAATTGAATTTCGGGCACGGGCTTGAGGCCGCGCGTCGCCATGCCGATGGCGCGTCCCACGATAGAGGCTTCGGCCAGCGGGCTATTGAAGGCGCGCTCGGAGCCGAACTTGACTTGTAATCCAGCGGTGGCTTTGAAGACTCCGCCCTTGCCCTTCACCTCGGCCAGGTTGGCTGCGCGGCTGCAATCGGCTACATCCTCGCCGAACACGAGAATGCGCGAGTCGCGCTGCATTTCTTCGTGCAAGGTGAGATTAATTTCGTCCACCATGGTGCGCGGATCGCCAGTGAAGCGCGGCTGGGCTTCGAACTGCGCCGAAGTCGGGTCGATTTTTTCGGAATAGAGATGGAGCAGCGCCGATCCTTTGGGCGGCGGGTCGGCTTTGAGGACGCGATCGGTGGCTTGCTGAATTTCCTGGTCGACCTCATGCACGATCACTTGCAAGGCCTGGCGATCCAGAATGCCTTCCGAGACCAGCCATTCGGGAAACTTGAGGAGCGGATCGCGCGACTCCTCGGCTTCGCGCTCGGACTTGGTCTTATAGAGCTTTTCGTCGTCGGAGAGCGAGTGGGAATAGGGGCGAGTGACGGTGGCGTGTACTAACGCGGGGCCCTTGCGCTGGCGAGCATGCGCGGCTGCTTCGGAGATGGCCTGGTAGGAGGCCATGAAATCGGTGCCGTCGGTTTCGACGCGCAGCAGGTTGGGAAAGCCGGCCAGCAAGCGCGCGACGTTTCCGCCGGCGGTTTGGCATTCCACCGGGACCGAAATGGCGTAGCCGTTGTCCTCGATCAAGAAGACGACGGGGAGATTTTCGAGGCACGCGGCGTTGAGAGCTTCCCAGAATTCGCCTTCGCTAGTTGCGCCTTCGCCGCTGCACATGAGCGTCACTTCATCGGAATCCGGCGCGAGGTAGCGGCCGGCTTGCGCGCACCCGACGGCCTGGACATAGTGCGTACCGGTAGGCGACGATCCCGAGACGATGTGCAATTCAGGGAAACCCCAATGGGAGGGCATCTGGCGGCCGCCGGAGGAGGGATCGCCGGCGGCTCCCACGGATGCGAGCAGCATTTGCTCGGCGGTGGCGCCCAAGGTGAGGGCGAGTGCGCGGTCGCGATAGTACAAGTAAAACCAATCGTGTCCGGGGCGGAAGATCAATCCAGCGGCGGCCTGCACGGCTTCATGCCCGGCGCCGCTAATCTGGAAAAAAATCCGGTTCTGGCGCTTGAGCAGAATTTCACGATCGTCGAGGCGGCGTGCCGTGTACATGGCGCGATAGGCTCTGAGCAGGTCATCTCGCGAGGGCAGGACAGACATCGAGGTTTCGACGCTGGTTGGCGTGGCCATCAGGTGGTATCTTTCCTGACCTCAGTTTATCAGCAGGGGAAGGAATGGACTCTGGCGAGGCGTAGCGGTTCAACGCCGCGGGTGGTGGGACGGATGATTGCTCTGCCGGGATCGAGGGATTCAGGGTGAAGTGTCCGTTGGGTTGGACGGGCTCGGTGGGTTCGTTTGTGCAAATTTTGTTTTCACTGGGAGTGGGCGCAGCCGTGGACTTGCCGGTGGACTGGCGCAGACGCTGGAGCTGGATCAGGTTGCGGAGGGCGCGCGAGTAGGTGCGTTCCAGGCGGGCTTCGACGCGATGGAGGAAGGGGTAAGAATTGGAGTTGGCTAGGCCGGTGAACGCGGATGTGAGTGATTCGATGGGGCTGAGTGGGTCGTCCGCGTCTTCCTGGGCGCGTTCCATGTACTCGACGTAGAGTTGGGTCTCGATTATGGCCAGGCGCTGGAGGCGCCATTTGGCGGCGACCATTTCGTGGACCAGGTGGAGTTCGGCGGGACCGTCGGGTTGGAACTGGTCGAGGTAGGCGGTGAGGAGCTGGTTGAATTCCTCGGGGTCCTCAGTGGGCAGGACGAGGGTTTGGGCCGTGAGGCCGTGTTTGAGGGCGTTTTGAGAGGAGCGCTGGCGGCCGGCTTCGGTTTTGGGGCCACGGGATTTTGCGCCGTTGATGCGGGCGGATTCGGATTTAGTAGGCATTGGGTCACCTCGGTGAATTAGGGTAGCGGTGAATTGCGCCCTTATGGCCGATGGTCCCCACGAAACGATAGTTGGGTATGGGGATCGCGAGGCGCGAGATTGGTGACCGGGTGATTGGGGGGAGATTGGCGAACCCAAGGTGATTAAGGATTATGGCTCTGCGGCGATCTTACCCAGGGCTCCTGCGAGCGGGGCGTGATCTTTAATGTTCGTTGTCAGGATCACGGAATCGGGCGGCGCTGCCAGTGCGAAAACGGCGTCGCCAAGGCTGCGACACTGGGAGTCCGAAAACGGTCGGTTTGGGGTTCGATGGATGTGGCGCAACGCCTGGTATCTCCTCGTGTTCTCGGGCTTTTCGGGTTGCGCCTTGACAACGTCCATCAGTCGACTTACGTCATTCTGCAGCTTTGTCAGCAGCTTAAACACATCACAGTCCGCGTTTCGGGGGCAGCTATATCGTTCGAAGGCGAGATTGCCTCCGTTCAACACCAGAAGATCGCCCTCGATAAAACACCCAAGTGGCATCGAAATGTCTGTTGCTATCGTCCTTCGCCGCTGCCAGGCCAGGGTTATCTTGCGACGAAAATAAAGTCGATACCGATCCGCGAGAGCTCTATCGATGGGGGTTCCGCCATCCGCCGCTAGCCCTAAGGCTGTTACAAAAGCGTCCCTGTCGGCTTCAGCCGCTTGCTGGAGCCCCTGCCTTGCCGTCGCTGAAAAGTTTCGTTGTGGTGTTGCGGAGATGGCGTTGACGGCCTTGAGGGTGTCAGCCCAGGATTTCGTCTCATTGAGTTTGTTGTGAGCCCAAACCCATGCCTTAAGTGGGCCAGACTTGAACTCCTTAAGCGCGTACTCCGGCATTTCCGAGTAGGCGAATTTCTTAATTGCGTCGGCGCAGCGCTTGCCGGTGGCATCGCTTCGAAGCAGTGCATTAGCCACGACCGTCGTGTCTAGATATGCTTTAGGCGGTGAGCCAGTCGGCGAAGTGTTCGAATCCTGGGGGTTCTGTTGAGAATCCGGCACGTTCCAAGTCCTCGATGGCACGAGCAGCAGCGCTGAATGCCAAAAACGGTTGATCGCGTAACTTCAATAGCGCAGCCTGTACGGCGCTTAGGTGCGAAGAGTCGAGGGGTAACCCGTGGTTGTTTTCGAAAGCGCTGATCAGGGCGTCGATAAGCGCAGCGAACCCATCTCCTATTTCACGGCACATAAAGAGCCTCCGAAGGGTCGGCCGAAGGGTCTGAATGTAAAGGTCCGCCGTCATTGGATCTTGTTGCCTCGCCGCTTGAGATGCTTCCGAGATGCAGATGAGAGCTTGCCCTAGAAGGATCATACCCCGAGCCAGCGCGGGTGAAAGGGCGTCTAGATCAACGTAGAGATCCGATGCGAGGATCGGCTGTTGAGCAAGTCGTGCCGAGGGCTCGAAGTTGACTCGACCGGTTGCACCCGCACTCCCAGATGGAGCTCGAGTCTGACGGAGGGAATCATCGGTTGCTACGCGACCCTTTGCGCGCACTACCGTTTCGCGACGCTCTGAGTAAAATGCTTGAGCAGCCATTGGCTCACCTGGCGAGATACGAGTCCGCGTCGCGGCGGATCGCATGAGTGACTTGGGCGAGCCACTCGCTGACATTCAAAGAGCCCACAGCGATGGCAGCTCGGCTGTAGTAATCAATGTCAAGGGTTAGACGCTGTTCATGCGTGGGGTCAACCACATTCCCCATCCACTGCGGCGGCGGTTCGAACTCGTAGTTAATCTCTTGGACAACCAGTCTGAGCAGATAACCAAACTTTTCGTCCTCACAGCGGATTGCGTACTCAGGGTAGCGGCCGGCGGGTTCCACGTTAAAGTTTTTGCCGGCAGGAGTATATAACAGTCCAGTCGATAATAAGGCTGCCACCGCTTCCTCTTTACTCGGAAAATTTTTTGAAAATGTAGGGCGGAAACCGACCCTCTTCAATTCGGAGACTGACAAGTTGCGGGTGGCGATCTCGAAGCAATCTTTACACAGGGTAAAAAAGCTTTCGAACGCTGAATTTCTTGGCCGATGATCGAGGACAATCATACTTCCCAAACTCCAGCTTACCTCTCTGGTTCCCTCAGCAATGAAAGCGATCTTGCCGGGGTCCGCCGAGACGAGGCGAGTGATCTCGTGGATCTCTCGCAATTCCTGGGACATCTGGCCGGCGTGGTCCCATAGGAGGTACGCGTCTGGATACCGGATCTCGAAGGCGAGTCCAACGGGGCTGAAATCGGAGAATGTTAAGGGCATTCGCAAATTCACAACAGCAACATAAGATAGTCTATTCTACCGCTCCGTATAAGGGAACTATTCAAGAGCGAGTGGTTCGGTAATTCGGTAATCGAGCCTTCCGCCGAGATCTGGGATTGCTATCAGTAGTATGGTGTAGGGTGGTCCGACTGCCCGCACGCGTCGTGAACTGGTAGACGATGAAGAAATTACGTAAGAGCCACGGTAGCCGGCCAGCCGACGCCGATGAGATTCTTCCCGAGTATGATTTTAGGCGCGCTTCGCGCAACAAGTACGCATCGCGATATGCGGCTGGCAGTGTTGTGGTGGTGCTGGAGCCCGATGTCGCGGCTGCCTTCCCGACCTCGAGCGAAGCCAACGAGGCATTGCGCGCGTTGGCCCGGATCATCCTCAAGCGTCGACGATAGCGTCGCGCAAAAGCGGTCGCCACGCGGCCGTTAGCCCGAAGCAGCTTGGCCCGAGCGCAATGGACTTTGATAATAATCGGGGACAGAGTGTACTGTCCCCGGTTTTTCAGTTCACGAGCTTTGCTTCGGCTTCCTCGATGGTCGGCAACGTTACCAGGATCTCGTCGACTCCGCCCACTTTGAAAAGCGTGTGCAAGCGTTCGGACGCGCCGACCAAGGCATATTGGTGCTGCTTGCGCAGTGAGGAGGCGTGCAGGAATATCACCGCTCCGAGCGCGGCGGAATCCATGAAGGGCACGGCCGTCAGGTCGACGATGACCACGGGATCGTTGAGGCTCCGGACCAGTGACTGGAATTCGAAGATGCCGGGAAGCGTGAACGGTCCGGTCAAGCGGAGCAAGCGGACGCCGTCGCGAGAGCCTGCGAGCGATTCGATCTTCAAGTCCATGTTGAGGAGTTTAGCGCACTGTGAAACCTGCCTGACGATTCGGCTACCCTAGTGTCATGGCACCAACAGTAGGCAAGAAAAGCCCAGAGCTTTCTATCCGGAAACCGAGCGGCGAGACACAGGTCGTGATCCTGAAGCAGGATCGCTACGAGTTGGGGCGCGCCGATACGAACGATCTGTGTTTCCGGGACGTGGCCGGGCTGTCGCGCAAGCATCTGGCGTTCGAACGCGACGGAACCAACTGGGTGGTGCGCGACCTTGGCAGCACGAATGGGACTTTTGTAAACGGGACGCAACTTACCGGCACGCAAGTGCTGAAGCCCAAGGATCGGGTGACGGCCGGGGAGTTGAGCGTGGTCTATTCCGAAGGCGCTGCGCCCGCGGCTCAAACGGTGGTGTTTATCGAGAAGTCCGCCGAGACCACTGAAGAGGCCAGCATGACCAGCAGTTTGGACGGGCTGGAGGAAGAGAGCAAAAGCGCGGTCAGCGCGCATGTCGATGCTCTGATACGGGCCGGGCGCGAGTTGGCCGGGCACATGCCGCTCGACAAGGTCTTCGATTTGATCCTGGATCTGTCGGTGGAAGCAGTGGGGGCGTCGCGCGGCGTGCTGATGACGCTCGAAGAAGGCGAGCTTCAGGTGCGCAGTTCGAAAGGGGCCGGTTTCCGCATCAGCTCGCACGTGCGCGATCTGGTGTTGAGAGAAAAGCGTTCGCTGCTGGTGCGCGATGCGCTGACCGATCAGGCCCTGGGGGCGCGCATGAGCATCGTGCAGGATCAGATCCGCAGCATGCTGGCGGTTCCGCTGCAAACCAAGAACGGCGTGATCGGGCTGATCTATCTGGATTCGCCGTTCCTGATACGGGAGTTCACCAAGGAAGACTTGAGCGTGCTCACGGTGATGAGCAACATCGCCGCGGTCCGCATCGAGCATGCGCGTCTGGCGGAGCTGGAGCAAGCCGAGAAACTGCGGGCGCAGGAGATGCAGCACGCGGCCATGATCCAGCGGTCGATTCTGCCCAGTAATTTTCCGCCCTTTCCGGACCGGCGTGAGTTTCAATTGCACGCGCACATGACGCCGGCGCGCGGAGTGGGGGGCGATCTGTTCGATTTCTTCCTGCTGGATCAGGACCACCTGGCGTTCGCGGTGGGAGATGTCAGCGGCAAGGGTGTGCCGGCGGCGTTGTTCATGGCGGTGGCGCGCACGTTGCTTCGCGCCACGGCACCGCATCGCCAATCGCCCGCTGAATGCCTGACCTACATGAATGCATCGCTGAACGCGGAGAACACCTCGGGCATGTTCGTCACGTTTTTCTACGGCGTGCTGGATATCAGAACGGGCGAGCTGCAGTTTGCCAACGCGGGGCACAATCCGCCGTACGTATTTTCACCGGACGGAACTTATCGATTTCTGGAGGGCAAGGGCGGACCCATGCTGGGACTGTTCCCCGGCCTGACTTATGAGACGTCGACCACGAAATTCGGCCCCGGCGACGGCATTCTGGTCTACACCGATGGTGTGACGGAGGCCAAAGACACGGCTGAAGAATTCTTCGAAGAGCAGCGGCTGGAGGAGTATCTGCGGGCGCACGCCTCGGAGCCGGCCGAACAGTTCGTCAACGGTCTGCACCGGAAGGTGGAGGAGTTCGCGATGGGCGCGCCTCAGGCCGACGACATCACCGCGCTGGCGCTGCGCTATCTGGGCTGAATTCAGCCGAGACGATTTGGTTGACCTCGGAGCGCACCCGCGCGTCGTCCCAGCCTAGTTTTTCAGCCAGCGCCTGGGCGTAAGGAAGAAGCGATTCCGCGTCCCAGCGCCGCTCATAGCCGAGGTAAGTGCTAACGAACAGATAGTCGCGCAGGTGCTGCTCCAGGGCGTCGCCGATGGCGCGTTCCAGTTGGGGAAACGGAGTTTGTGCGGTGCGGTGTACGGCTGCCAGTGCTGGTTCGATCTCGCCGCACACCAGATCGGCGGCCTGCTCACTCATGAGACGGTAGGTGGTGTATTTACCTCCGGCGATGTGCAGGACGCCATCCGATGAATTCCAGATCTTGTGGTCGCGGCTCACGCTGGCGGCTGAACCGCCGCTGCGCACCAAGGGGCGCAAGGAGCTGAAGGCGGACACTGGCCTGACATCGGATTGTTGAGGAAAAAGCTTCTTCACCATGCCGAGCAAGTACTGCAATTCGGCGCGCGAGATATTTACCTGGCCGGGCGAGCCGGTGTGATCCTCATCGGTGGTTCCCACCAAAGTGAGCTGGCGCTGGCTACCCCAGGGAATCACGAAAACAATGGATCCGTCGGGTTCAAAATGCGCGATGGCGTGATCTTTAGAGCCGACGCGCGGGATCACGATGTGCGAGCCGCGGACCAGCCGCATGGCTTTTCCGTCCATCCAGGCGCCGCGTGCGTCCACCAGCTTTCGGGTTTGAAGCTCGAATGTTTCGCCAGTCAATGTGTCGTGGCAGGCAACGCGCCAGTTCCCGTTGGGGTCCCGATCCCATTGTCCGGCGCGGACGTAGTTGGCGGCGAAAGCGCCGTGGGCGATAGCGTCCAGAACATTTTCGACCACGAAGCGGGCCGAGCAGACAGCGGCATCGTAAAACAGGGCGGCGCCGTTGAGGCCGGAGCGCGTCAAACCTGGCTCGATGCGCGCGACTTCTTCAATTGAGATCATCTTGTGCGGCGCGATGGCATGCGATCCAGCCAGGCGATCGTAGAGCCATAATCCCGTGGGATACACGAGCCGAGACTTGAGGCCGTACAGGGGCAGCAGAAATTGCAAAGGCTGGACAAATTGGGGAGCGATTTGGAGCAGGATGGAGCGCTCGCGCAGCGACTCGCGGACCAGGTGGAACTCCAGATATTTCAGATAACGGAGACCGCCGTGGATGAGCTGGGAATTTTTGCCGCTGGTACCGGAACCGAAATGCGCTTGCTCCACCAGGCCGGTGCGCAGGGGCTGGCCCGTAGAATGGGCGCGCAGAGCGAGGTCGCGCAGAACGCCGGCGCCGTTGATACCACCGCCGATGACTAAAACATCGAGTGGCGCGGCCTGGAGATTTTCAATTTGCTTGCTGCGGAGGCCGGGCACTCATTAGACAGCTTAGATCAAGAAGGGCCAAAAAAACTTGTCGCGCATGAACCCTTCCGGACGGCGGGCGCATGCGCGACGAAATACGATCGAAGCTTAAGTGGTGCTCTTTTTCTTCTTGCCCTTTTTGCCCTTCTGGGTGCTCTTGCTGGTGTCCTTGCCGGCTTCATCGCCAAACAGCGAGGTCGCGCCGACGATGAGGGACAAGCCGAGCATCAATGTCATCAGTTTCTTCATTGAGATCTCCTTGAGAGTATAGAAGCTATACGTTAACTTCCTACCCATAATTCCAGTTGGACATGAAAGTCGGGTTAAGAGGTTATTAAAATGGCTTCATTCAAGCTGGTAGTGGCTTCGCGCGTTGAGCCGTTCACGGGCTAGATGGACGCCTGAAATTCTACCTTATCATATTCATTCTAAGCCACTTGACTATTTGTACACGAACGGAGCCGGACCCGGAAAGCGAAGGCCACCGGATATGATTTTTGTGAGATGAAGAAAGAGCAACTTGCCAGACGACTCGCCCGGGAGAGTCATGTGTCGCCCGCAGCCGCCGCGGACCAATTGGACCGCATCGTGAGCGATTTGCTTACCAGAGTTCGGCGCGGGCAGACGGCTTCACTGCCGGGCCTGGGAACGTTTCAACCAGGAAGCGAGAAGGACTTTCAATTCGACGGCAAGGCGCCCAAAAGCGGAGGGGCGGGTTCCAAAAAGAGGTCCAAGTGAAAGAGGCGCGTTCGAACATCACACCCGCGCGGCATGTGGCGCGAATTCTGCGGCGCGCCTTGGAGCATGGCGCGGCGGTGGAGATTGACGGTCTGGGCACGTTTCTGCCGGGGCAAAATCGGGGGTTTCGCTTTATCGCGCAGAACAGCGCGCGCATCTTTATCGCTTACGTGGAAGAGGATCTCGAATTCGCGAAAAACCTGTATTCCGCTTTCGAGGAGCGCGGCTTTCGACCCTGGCTGGATAAGATGAAGCTGATGCCCGGACAGAACTGGCCGCGGGCGATTGAAGACGCGATCCGAACGTCGGACTTTTTCGTGGCGTGCTTTTCGCGCCGCTCGACCACCAAGCGCGGAAGCTTCCACAGCGAGCTGCGCTATGCCTTAGCTTGCGCGGCGACCGTTCCGCTGGACGAAATCTTCTTCATTCCGGTGCGTTTTGAGGAATGTCTGGTGCCCGCTCGGATCTCGAAAAAGATTCAATACGTGGATCTGTTTCCGAATTGGGAAGTCGGGCTGGAGAAAGTGCTGGCGATCGTGGCGCGGCAAGAATTGAGCCGGCGGCGGAAACTGCTGCCGCTGGCGGGATAGCCGGGCCGTTTAGTTTCCGGAGCCTTGATCAGCCCACATCAAGGCCACGCGGTCGCGGTCGGCGTTGTTGCGGTCGTCGCGATAGGCCTTTCCATCGCCATTCCAAGGTTGCGAGCCCGGGGCGGGCCAGCTTAGTACCAGCATATTGGTCAGAAAGCTTTCCTCATCCGGCCTGCCGTCGACCAGCCAGACGCCATGGAAGGCGTCGCGAAACGAGGCGAGTAGATTGCGCGCGAATGCCGATTGAAGGTCCCGATCCACGACGGCGTTCACCACCGTGCGATCCGATATGGCGTGCACATCCCGGAAGAATTCGCTGGTCACCAGCTCGTCAGGAATCCCTTTTCCAAAATAAGTATCCACGAAGGTGAACTCATAATGCTGCTGTTCCCGGGCGAGCTTTCGCACGGCGAAGCGCGCTGAAAGCGGCAGAAAGCGCACGTTCGGGGGAAGCGGAGCGTTCAGAAAGTGCCGCTCGGCGATTGGTTTCACCGACGGATCGACATCCACGGCGTCCACGCGCGCGATGGCCGGAAATTTCGCGACATCGCGAGGGAATGTAAAGCCGGCGGAGCCGATCACCAGCGCGTTGGTTGCGTCACTTTCGCGCAGGAGGCGTTCGGCCGCGAGCGTGTAGGCGAAAGACGTTCGGCCAGTGTCGGCGAAAACGCCCGATGCGCCTCCGCCACCCATTCTTAGCACGCGCTCGATTCTGCCGTTGGGGGCCTTCTCGTCGACAATGCGAATGGTTTGGTAGGCGCTGTCGAAAGAGAACAGGTCGCCGGAGGGCGATGTCATGGCGTGGACGCTAACGGCGGCGGCCACCGCGGCGGATCCCAAAACCAGGGTGCGAACAACCTCGGCGCGGCTGGCCATCATCATGCCGGCTGCAGCGGCGAGCACTGCGCAGACCAGATAACTGGATCGCGCGACGCCGAGCCAGGGAAACAGATAGACCGGGGTGAAGACTCCGCCGATCACAGAACCGAGAGTAGAGAAGAAGAGTACCTTGCCGGAGGCCCGTCCGGCGTGGCCGTCGCCGCTAGTCACTTCGGCCAGCATGGGAACGGTTTGGGAAGCAAAATAGATGGGCGCGAGATAGAGCGCAGCGGCGGTAATTCCGATGGAGAGCGGGAGATTCAACCAGTCCAGCAGACGGTCGAGCAGGCGGGCTTCGAAGGGAAACGCGATTACGCCGTACAGAGCCGCTGCGAGGAGCAAGTTTCGAGCCAGGATTTTGCGGGTTCGCGCGGCATCCCATTTAGCCGAAAGCTCGCCGCCGCGCCAGTAGCCCGCGCTGAGGGCGAACAGGACAATTCCGAGCATCACGCCGGTGAGAACGACGCTGGATCCGACCACTGGGATGGCCAGCCGAATGGCGATGACTTCCACGGCTAGTGTGGAAAATCCTTCCAGGAATGCGACCGTCCATGGAATCGTTGCACGAACCGCAAAGGCAGGCACAGCTTCTATTCTGGCGTGTTCAGAGAGGCGGCGAGCGGCGGGTCAGAGACTAGTGCTTGGCGGCGATTTTTTTCTTGACGGCTTCGGCGTTCTTGGCGTCGGGAGCGAGCTCCAGATATTTCTGATAAGCATCGCTGGCGGCTTGCTTGTCGCCCATCTTCTCCTCGGCGTCGCCGAGTCGCAGAAAAGCTTCGGGAAACGAGGGATTGTATTTCGTGGCTTCGCGAAAGCGGTTCAAAGCTGCTTTGTACTTGCCCTGCCTGAAGTAGAAGTTGCCAACCTTGACGTCGTTTTCGGCTTCCAGCGGGTTGAAGGGATATACTCTCGGCTTGAGGCTTTCATCCTCTTCGGGAGGAACTTGCTCTTGCGTTTTAGGCTGGTCGGCCGGTTTGGTTTTCTGGGCTTGGTCCTGCTGCGCGCAGAGCACGCCGGTCAGAAGCAGCGTCCAGAGCAGGCTGCGTTGCACCACGTTATTAGTATAGCGAGGCGTCGCAGTTTCGTTGTGGCACAATAGATACGCAAGTGGGTCATGACGAACGAACAACTTTACCTGGCGATCGGGCTTCCGATGTTGTTCAACGCCGCGATGACGGGCCTCCTCATCGCCTATATGAATGCGAGATTCAGCAGTTCTGAAAAGAGCATCAATCAGCGCTTCGATGACATGCGCGACCTCTGGCGGGCAGAACTTCATCGCGTGGAAGAAGTTCTGGATGCACGCCTCAGGCATCTGGAAGAGCGCTAGGCTTCCTGTTAAATCTTGGCTAGTTCCTTAGCAGCACTCTTGATCGACTGGCGGCTGGCGAAGAAATCCTCCCACGGATCGCGGGCGGCCAGGCGTTTTTCGTAATTGCCGATATTGAAGTCGGATGGAACCAGCGACGGTTTCACTTCGCTCCAGCGGAGCGGCATCGAGAAAGGAGCGCCTGGGCGGCGGCGCACGGAATAGGGCGCGACTACGGTTGCGCCGAAGCTGTTGCGAAACGAATCCAGGTATACGCGGTTGCCTCGATTCTCGATGCGCTGCTCCACGGTAAGCTCGCGGGGGTGGGCGGCGGCCAGGCGCTCGCAAATCTCCCTGGCGAAGCGGAGCACTTCGTCAAAATCGGGTCCGACGCGCAGCGGCACGAAGACGTGCAGGCCGCGGCTGCCGGAAGTTTTGGGGAACGAGACCAGGTCGAGTTCATCGAGCGCTTCCTTCACCAACAGAGCGGCTCGGGCGACAGCGGCGAATTCTTTTGAGCTGGGGTCGAGATCGAACACCATCCAATCGGGCTGGCGCTCATGGCCGGCGCGGCTACCCCAGACATGCACCGGGATGCACCCCAAGTTCACCAGCGCGAGTTGCGTCTCGAGCGAGCCGCCGACCACGTAGCGCACGTTGCGATTCGAATGTTTGATCGCCTGGGTGGGAGTGCCGGGCGGAAGATTCTTGGGCGCCTCCTTTTGATAGAAACACCCGCCGCGCATGCCGTCCGGGCAGCGTTCCATGGTCAGCATACGATCGGCCACGTACGGCTTCAATTTCGGGAAGACGGCTTCATAGAAGCGGGCCAAGTCCAGTTTGGTATAGCCTTCATCGGGCCAAAAGACCTTGTCGGGATGTGTGATGATTTTCTCGAGCGTCATCGGGCCTCCGGCAGTGTGACGTCTTGAGGTCGCTTGTCGTCGCGCAAGCCCAGAAAAACGGGTTGGCGGAGTTTGCGGTCCGCGGTCAATTCCCCGTAGGCGATTTGAGCCACCAGGCGCGGCGCGAGGTAAGTGACGTTGCGCTCGCGCGGCGGATCGATCACGGCAGGTTGGGCGCGCACCAGGGGCTGAAATTTCTTGTAGAGCTGCGCCAGCGTTTGCTGGTTGAAACCGGTGCCCACCTTGCCTACATAGATCAGCTTCCCGCGATCATAGGCGCCCAGCAGCAGCGCGCCGAAATGTTTGCGGGAGCCCGCGGGTGGAGTATAGCCGACGATGACGAACTCGTCTTCTTGACGGACCTTGAACTTGAGCCAGTAGCTGGATCGTCCTTCGACGTAGGGAGACGATGCGTCCTTGGCGACCACGCCTTCGTAGGCTTTTTGCTTGGCTACCTGATAGGCCTTGAGGCCGTCGCTGGACAGGCGAGCGGAAAGGAAAATTGCGGCGCGCTTGCCCGCGGTTCGATTGACGACTTCTTCCAGAACCGAGCGGCGATGGGTGAGCGGCTGGCGGCGCAGATCTTGGCCGTCTTTATAGAGGCAGTCGAACACGGCGTAGCTGGGCGGCGCTTGAAGATTCTGAAGGAGCTGGAAGCGTGATACGCCCCGGTCGAAGGATACCACTTCGCCGTCCAGCAGCACTGTTCGCGTGGCCAGCGCCTGGACGGCCTGCGCGACGCGGGCAAACGTCTGGGTGCGATCCTTCGCATTGCGAGAGAGCAGTGTTATGCGAGTGCCCTCTTTGTAGGCCAGTATTCGGTAGCCGTCGTACTTCTCTTCATACACCCAACCGGGGCGCTGAAAAGCGTCGCGAACCAGCGTAGCCAACATCGGCCGCACGCGAAACGGGATGCGATCGCTCAACGCGCCAGGCTCCCGGCGGGATCGGCCTGGGCGGCCTTTTCGACGTCGCCGTGATCGATACGCGCGATATCGGCCATGAGCCGCTTGGTAAGGACCGAGCGGGGCTGTTGCGACTCGATGTCCTCTGAAGAAGCAGATTCATCGCGATGCTTGATCAGGAGCCATTGCGGTTTCGAGCTGTGGCCCAGCCTGGTTCGAACCAGCACCCAGGAGCCGCGCAGCTTCTTGCCGTTCAGAACGAACTTAAGCTCGCCCTTGCGCAGAGCCGCGTCGACATCGGGCACTTCGGGCACCCAGGCGCCGCGATCCCAGAGCATGACGGTGCCGCCGCCGTATTCGCCCTCCGGGATCACGCCTTCGAATCCGCCGTATTCGATGGGATGGTCTTCCACCTGAGCAGCCAGACGCTTCACGGACGGATCGAGCGACGGACCTTTCGGGATGGCCCAGGAAAGTAGCACGCCGCGCCATTCCAGGCGAAAATCGTAATGCAGGTGCGAAGCCTGGTGTTTCTGGATAACGAACAGAAGCCCCTTCTTTGAAGATGCCTTTGATCGGGAGCCGTTGGGCTCGGGGGTGGCTTCAAAATCCCGCTTGCGCCGATACTCTTCTAAGCCGGTTTGCTTCTTCTTACCGTTGGACTGGGTACGCTTGGTCATTCCTGCTTTTCCTGAAGCTCGGGATCGGCGTGATGGTGTGCTTCCTCTTCGACGAATTCGAGCACGTCATAATGCGGAACCTTGCGATCGGGGAAGAAGCTGTTGACCGCGGCCTGTTCATCGGTATAAGTCGGAAACGTGGTGTCAAGCTCGAGGGCTTCGCCGGCGGAGACGTGATCGCGAGCCGGATTCAGCAGCACCAGCCGCCCACCCGCACTCTGGAATCGCTCCGCGAAGTCAGCGAGCAAGCCTACCGCGGCTGGTTCAATGGATGAAACCTGGTGCAAATTGATTATGGTGCTCGTCTTGCCGGCTTCGAGCAAAGATTGCAAGTGTTGTCGAAGGGCGGAGTCATCGGGGCCCAGGGCTAGCCGCCCCTTGACGTCCAGGATAACGATTCCGTCTCTTTCTCTTTCGTGAATCACATGGGACATGAACAACCCATGAATAACATTTGACACCCCTAATGACACTTATCACCTTCCCCGCCATGTTAGATGCCTGATGAATGCCTGGAGTTTCGGGGCCAGGAAAAGGGCTATAGACGATGAACTACCAGTACGCTGGCCGAGGACGGTCTGCTTTTAGAGAGTAGTGCGAGGCCTGCCGGAGTGCCGCGGACCAGAGAATTTCCGTTGTGTTGCTCCACCGTGACCAAGCCGAGATCGGTGGCGTCTTCCCAAACCGTCAGTTTTGGACAGGAGGTGCGCCAGGCCTCCATGGTTTCCTCATAGGTGCGCTCGCGTGAGGCGACCCACTCGATGAGATCGAGGATCAAGGCTTCGGGAGCGCTGGAGTTCAATGTTTCTTTTCGGCGTCCGCTTTGCGTGCGCCGCCCAGTATGTCCGTCATGGCGTAGTTGCCTTCGTGGCAGGCGTACTCGTAAACCGGACCGCGCGCGGCTACGAATGGATACTCCATGGTCCATTGTTTGGTGAAGGTGGCGGGATCGTCGATCGTGACCTTGTAGAGGATGGTGCCGGCGTCGATGCGCTGGAAGCGCTCGATCACGTGCAGGTCCGGCGAAGCGCCCTCGAACAAAGTCTGATCGTTGAAGTTGGTGGTGTCGACCACCAGCGTGTCGCCTTCCCAGTGGCCGATGGAATCGCCCAGCCATTGCCGGACGTTGGAGGGCGCGTGCGTGCCGTTCATGCGAATGACCCGGACGTCGTGCACCATCTCCACCAGGATCATGACGGCGTCCTTGGTCTGGACGATCTGGTAGTTGTTGTTGTAAAGCACCGGCATCATGGGCGGGCCGGAGGTTGAGCCGAACCCGATCAGGCAGCGCTCGGAGGGAGCACGATCCTTGACGCTGTCATAGACCATGAAGCTGCGAATGATGGAAGCCATCCGCTTCTGCGATTCCTTGGTTTTGGGCGGCAGCTTGCCGTCCAGCGGATCGATGATGAGCGAGGTTCGTTTCACGCCGTCCACGCGGGCCAGCTCCGAGCCCCGGTCGACGAATAAGACATTGTAGCCGCCGGTGCCGTTGGAGCCGAACTGGGCAAGGATCGGGCTTTCCGATTTCCCGTCGACGCTGGCAAGTTCCGTCGCGGCGTTCTTCTCGAACTCTTTGGCTTCGGCGTCGGTCAAGGTTGGCTTACTCGCATACTTGGCCGGACGCTCCATGGGCGTGAGGGTGGCATTGGTCCAAACGCCTTGCAGGTCGGGATGGCCGTCGGGAGTGCGCGGGATGGCCGCAGGCTTGGATTTCGTAGTCTGAGCGCCGGCAGTCGCGGCCAGGCAGACCACTAGCGCGATACCGAACGCCAGAAACCGGGATTTCATTTGGGCTCCTCTATTTCTTCTGCTGGCTTTCCATTTTGCGCGCGCCGCCCATGATGTCGGTCATGGCGTAATTGCCTTCATGGCAGGCGTATTCATAAACCGGACCCGGCGTCGCGTTGAAGGGGAATTCCATGGTCCACTGCTTGGCATAGGTGCTGGGATCGTCGATGGTGACGCGATAGAGAATCTGATCGGGGCTGATGCGCTGGAAGCGCTCGATGACATGCAGGTTTTCGGAAGCGCCGTAGAACGCGCCTTCCTCCCGGAAATTCGTGGTGTCGACCACCAGGGTGTCGCCGTCCCAGTGGCCGATGGAATCGCCCAGCAAGGTGCGCACGCTGGGCGGCCGGTGCGTGCCATTCATGCGGATCACCCGAACATCGTGGACCATTTCAACCAGGATCATGATGTTGTCCTTGGTCTGGACGAACTGGTAGGTGTTGTTGTAGAGCACCGGCATCATGGGCGGGCCGGCGGTGGAACCGAAGCCAATGATGCAGCGCTCGCTCAAGGGCCGGACCTTGACGTCGTCGTAGTCATTGAAGGTGCGCAGCATCTTGCCCATGCGGCCGCGCGCCGCGGCAGTGAGCTGCGGCATTTTTCCATCGGGCGGATCAATGATGAGGGAACTTCGCTTGACACCGTCGATGCGTTCCATCTGAGTGCCGCGGTCGAGGAACAGTGCGTTATAGCCGCCGGTTCCGGAAGATCCCGCGGCGCGGATGATGGGGCCGTCGGACTTGCCGTCTTCGTCCTTGAGATCCTGGGCCTGGGCCTGCTCGAACGCGGCCGCTTCCGCATCCGTAAGCGTGGGTTTGTCCGCAAATTGTTTGGGCCGCTCCATGGGCGTAAGAGTGGCGTTGGTCCAGATGCCGGACAGGTCGGGATGGCCGTCGGCGGCGCGCGGGATCGCCGAGGCTTTGGACTTTGAAGTTTGAGCGGCGATCGGCGCCGCCAGCAAGGCCGCCAGCGCGGCGCTCAAGGCAAAAAACCTGGAGTTCATGAGCATGCTCCTCTTCAACTACTTCTTTTGCTTGGCTTCCATTTTGCGCGCACCACCCATGATGTCGGTCATGGCGTAGTTGCCTTCGTGGCACGCGTATTCATAGACCGGACCAGGCGTGGCGCGGAACGGAAATTCCATGGTCCACTGCTTGGTGAAGGTGCTGGGATCGTCGATGGTAGCGCGGTACAGGATCTGGTCGGGACTGATACGCTCAAAGCGCTCGATGACGTGCAGGTTTTCCGACGCGCCGCGGAAGCGGGTCTGATCCGTGAAGTTGGTGGTGTCGACCACCAGCGTGTCGCCTTCCCAGTGGCCGATGGAATCGCCCAGCAATTCGCGCACAGTAGATGGCGGGTGCGTGCCGTTCAAACGAATGACGCGCACATCGTGCACCATCTCGACCAGGATCATGACGGTGTTTTTGTTCTGGATGATCTGATAGGTGTTGTTGTAGAGCACCGGCATCATGGGCGGTCCGGCGGTGGAGCCGAAGCCGATGATGCAGCGCTCGCTCAACGGCCGGTATTTCACGTCGTCATAGTTGTTGAAATTTCGCATCATGGAGGCGTTACGCTTGCGGGCTTCCTCGGTGATGGGAGGGACGCGGCCATCGGGCGGATCGATGATCAGCGAGCTGCGCTTCACTCCGTCGACACGGATCATTTGCGTGCCGCGATCGACGAACAGGACGTTGTAGCCGCCGGTGCCGGCGGAACCCGCGGCGCGGATGATTTTTCCATCGGACTGGCCGTCTTCCGATTGCAGATCCTGCGCCTGGTCCTTTTCGAAGGCCGCTGCTTCGGCGTCGGTGATATTCAGCTTGTTGGCAAACTGAGCGGGGCGCTCCATGGGCGTGACGGTGGCGTTGGTCCAGATACCTTGCAAGTCGGGATGGCCGTCGGCGGCGCGGGGAACCGTTTTGGATTTCGCCGGCGGTGCTGGTTTAGCGGCTGCGTTGGGAGTCTGGGCCGGTAAAAGTGCCGCATACAACAGCGCTGCGCTCAGGCCGGTAAAGAATCGATAGCTCATCAAATTCGAACTCCTTAATGGTGACCGATGTCTTTCATTGTAACGCGGCGAGGGCCGGCGGATTTGCAGAACGTTAGGGAAATCAGCTAGTTTGGACTTGGAGGAATGGGTGAGTGGTTGAAACCGGCGGTCTTGAAAACCGTTAGCGGGGTAACTCGCTCGGGGGTTCGAATCCCTCTTCCTCCGCCAGTTGGCAAACGGTCGGTTTGCATGTTCAAAGCCCTGATTCTCATCGCGGCGGCTTCGGCCAGCGCTTTGGGCTTCACTACCGTAGCCGGAAGCATTCAGGACTCGCTTAAGACGCCTGTCGATGGCGCCGAGGTCACGATTTGGGACGCGGGCACCGGCAAGGGTCTCAGGACAGGGAGTACTGCGGGCCGATTTTCCTTCTCCGAAGATATGGAGGAAGGCGACTACTTGATCAAGGTCGCGAAAGCTGGGATGGGCCTCCTTTTCGGAGCAATCCAACTGCATGGAGAAGGCCCCCACGAATTGAATCTTGTGCTCGTCGAAAATGCTTCAGGTTTCGGAGAGGTCGTAAAGGCTGAGGAGCCGTCTCCTGTTCGCTCTCCGCCTATGGACGCGCCTCCCCAAAAGCCACGCAAAATACAGCAATCCAAACTCATTCACAAGGTTCAGCCAGTGTATCCTGCCAGCGCGAAACAGGCTCGGATTTCGGGCAACGTGAAGGTTTCGGCCTTACTTCGCACGGACGGCACATTGGATGACATGGTCGTCTTGTCAGCGCCCTCCGCGGACCTTGCGCTAGCCGCGCTACTAGGTGTTCGGGAGTGGCGTTATTCCCCGACGTATTTCGACGGCAAGGCTGTCGAGGTCAAGTTTACGATCGACGTCAATTTCACACTGCGATAGACGTTTCTCCGAGTCGTCATCGAGGATTGCTAGCTTCGTATTTTCCGAACTCCAACTGGTCACATGCGACGGTCTGAGTAATCGCCGCCGTGCCGCTTCTCGTCCGGACCGTAGCCGGGGGAAGGAGGATTCGCGGATGTACGACCGGCGGCTTAAAGGCTATAGCGACATGGGCTTCTAAATGTCACCGGTAATAATATCGGGCAGTTGCGGATCGCCGCGAGCAGTATGTGATCAGCTCCAAAGACGGATAATAACGTGAGTTCAGTTAATCTCAATTCCGGTAGGTCGAGGTTGAAAAATGATAGTTACTCTGGAAATCCCGGAAGAGCTGGCACAACGCTTGGGGGCCCAGGCCGCCCGAATGTCGCGGGAAGCCCTCGGGCTAGAAGCGCTCCGTCAGGGCCTATGGACGGAGGCAGAGCTCGGCCGGTTCTTGGGGTTGACCCGCTTGGCGCTGGATCAATTTCTGAAGAATCACGGGGTCGAACTCGCCTACAGTTGGGAAGACGTGGAGCGCGAGCGTGAGCTTCACCGCAAACTCGCAAACTCGTGATGCTCGTTGTCGCGGACACGAGCCCGCTGAACTAGCGGCGTCGTCAGTGAGGGAATGCTGTTCGATATCGGGTACGGCGATGGCTTGCGTCCGGTATTGGCCGTTCCAGAAAATCCGGTTCCTGACGGGTGTCGCGCCTGCTAGGATCCAGCGGAGACGCTCCACCAGTTGTACCGCGCTAAGAGCAGACGTCTTTCCGATACCCGAGAACAATCGTGGAGCGCTTGCTGGCAGAGGATGCGAAACGTCGCTCAGGCCGACAAGAGTAGATGCAGTGCGCTTCCACGCACTGCGCTGACGCCTCCTCCTCCGGCTGCACTCTTAATCGCTCTTTTGTGCAAACCAGACTCAGGTCTTACGATCCTTCCTTTTTCTCGATCACGACCTGGTAGGCCTGGCGCAGCAGGTTGTATCTTCCGGCGTGGCTCGCAAGGAACAAGTCGATCGCCAACTTGGGACGGCTTTCCGGCGGCAGCTGTGGCTCCCACTCATAGTCATCAAAGGCCAGGATTCCGCCCGGTTTGAGCAACTCCCAACTGAGCATGGCATCCAGCAGGACGAAGGGCGCAT
This sequence comes from Bryobacteraceae bacterium, assembly GCA_035501355.1. GTDB lineage: Bacteria > Acidobacteriota > Terriglobia > Bryobacterales > Bryobacteraceae > Palsa-89. The sequence continues at coordinate 35,513 of DATJWJ010000205.1, forward strand.
CGTGCGAACCGTCCACGTAAATCAGATCGAAGGATGCTCGCTCCAACCGCGGCAGGACTGCTTCCGATCGTGCCCGGTGCTTTTCCAGTCGCGCCTGCGCCCGGGAAAATTTCACATTGTGGTCAAACCGCATTTCCCGAAGCGGATCGTAGAATGGGTCGACGCAAACGATCCGGGAGTCCGGATGAGTCAAGATGTTTTCCAGGAACCAAACCGCCGACCGTCCTTCATATGAGCCGATTTCCAGCATTCTGAGGCCCGGACGTCCGGCCAATCTTGCAAAGTCCTGCCGCCAGTTTTCCACTTGATAGGACATCCAATCCGCGGTGAAGGAGTATTGCTGGGATTGCTCCAACTCCTGGGCCAGACGCTGGATCTCGCGCTGCTGGGCCTGTCGATCCTGCCTCGATTTCAGCGCGAGCTTGAGCGTCCCGAGCATTTGCGCACTATAGCATCATCTGGTGCCGGGAGCTGCCGACGGGTTCACGCCGGAGCCTCGTACTTTTCAAATTCCAGCTGGTCGCCGGGAACGGTTTTAGTAGCCGCCGCAGTGCCGCTCGGCAGTTCCAGAACCGAGTGGGCCCGCAGGCTGCCCGAGATCCTCCAGCGCGGCATGGCTGGGCGGATCTTGAGCACGCGGCGTTTTTTGTCGAGAAACAGCACATCGATCGCAAACTTCATGCCGATGGTGTGGACCGCTTCGCAGGGAGTGATCCACAGGCCTTCGCCGGGTTCCAGGCGCGTGTGTTTCAGGAGCCCGGTATTGCGCTTGCTGCTGGTGTCGGCGATGTCGGCGCGGTCAGCCAGCAGAGCATCTCTGGATACGTTTCGCACGCGCAGTTTAGCCAATGTTTCTTTTCGCCTCGCTCAGGATTTATTATTGCTTCTATGCGGCGTTGTCAGTGGGCCAGCGGCGAACTCTCGATCGCTTACCACGACCAGGAGTGGGGTGTTCCGGTCCACGATGACCGGCGGCTTTTTGAGTTTCTGATTCTGGAAGGCGCGCAGGCCGGCTTGAGCTGGAACACGATTCTTCAAAAGCGCGAGAACTATCGGAAGGCCTTCGATCGATTCGATCCGTCCAAGGTGGCGCGCTACGACGCGCGTAAGGTGGCCGCGCTGCTGGCGAACCCCGGCATCGTGCGAAATCGTTTGAAAATCGCGGCAGCGGTTCAGAATGCCCGAGCGTTCCTCGAGGTTCAAGAGGAATTCGGCGGATTCGATCCCTACATTTGGCAATTCGTAGACGGCGAGCCGAAGAAGAATCGCTGGAAGACGCTGCGCGAGTTGCCGGCGCGAACGGCTGAATCGGACGCGCTGAGCAAGGACCTGGGGCGCAGGGGATTCAAGTTCGTGGGATCGACCATTTGCTATGCCTTTATGCAGGCTACCGGTATGGTGAACGATCACGTGCGTGGCTGCTTCCGGTGGTCGCAAATCGGTTGAATCCGTCACGCAATGGGAAGATCGGCCGGCCGCGCGTCCCACACTTCATCCAGCAGAAATGCCGGAAACGCGGGCGGGTCTTTCTGAAAGTACACGTTATAGCGCCGGGCGAAAGCGGGCGGTGGAATCTGAGATGAACCATTCAGGAGCCCCGGCAGAATGCCTTCGGCAAAGTACATGTCCAGCTCGCGTTTCTCCTTGGTGATCACTTTGCCGCGGTGTTGGCAGGCAAAGAAATCCTTGACGCGCGAATAAGTGCGTTCCGATAAGTTGATGCGATTGGCTTCTCCGCTCGATTCCATGCGGGAGCTGTAGTTCACGGTGTCGCCCCAGATGTCGAAGGCGAACTTATTGATGCCCACCACGCCGGCAATCACGGGACCGGTATGGATACCTATGCGGACCTTCCATTGCGCTGCGCGATCGGGCTGCTGGCGCACCTGGACAGCGTGCAGCATCTCGAAGGCCGCCATGACCATGTCCACCGGATGGGCGGGGTTGCGCATCGGAAGCCCGCTGATGCACATGTAGCTGTCTCCGATGGTCTTCATTTTCTCCAGCCGGTAGCGCCCCACGATCTGGTCGAAGGCGGTGAAATAGTCGTGCAGCAGCTCCACCAGTTCTTCGGCGGCAAGCTTCTCGGTGGAGAGCGTGAAGCCGACGAAATCGGTGAAGAGAATGGTGACATCCTCAAAGTATTTCGGCGAGACAATGCCTTTGGTTCGCAGCTCGTCGGCCACTTCGGCCGGCAGGATATTGAGCAGCAGCGATTCCGAGATTTTTTTCTGCTGTTCCACTTGCTGATGACGCTGCTCCAGCTCCTGATTGGCCGCGCGCAGCTTCTCGCTGGCGCGAACGCGCAGCAGCACGGTCGACAAGAGGCTGCCGATGGACTTGAGCACGGTTTCCGACAGCGCCACGCCCGAGATACCGAGGCTGCCGGCTACTTCCTCGCCAGTGTCCACGGGCAGGATGGCCAGGCGCCTCCCCGGATCGGTGCGGGTAGCGCAGTTCGCCGCCACGGCCCGCAAATCGTCATCGGTGATCGCGTCGCTTTCTCCGGCGCGCTGAAATTCAAGGCTGGCACGGAGAAAGAACGCCGCGCCGCTAGCCTCGAAGATCCGGATGATCTGGTTGGTGGCGACCCAGGCCGTGGTTTGCAGGCTGTCGCTCGCCAGCATGGCCTGGCTGAGCTCATACAGGCGCTCGGTTTCGCGCTTCCGTTGTAAGGCTTCGGCGGTGCGTTTCCTTGCGGTGAGCGCGGTCTGGCTGACCACCAGCGCTGTGATCAGGAAGGCTAACACCTCGACGTAGGATTGCGGGTCATTCGCCTTGAGGGTGCCGACGGGAGCTTGAAAGTAGTATAGGAACCCGAGCGCGGCGACCAGTGAAGCGATGATTGTTTCCAGCCGCTCCCAGCGAACCGCGAAGTACAGGATCGTCAGCAGCAAGGAATAGTCGACGGTAGTGCTCTCCAGGCCGTGGAAGCGAAACTCGATGGCTAAAACCGCGCACACCACGGCGACGGACGCCAACACGTGCAGCGCGCTGCGCAGCCAGGCCTTCATGGGAATCTAACAATGTATCGGCTGGCGGGCCGCGATGGGTTAGGCCGGAGCCGGGCCCCGCGGCGCGACGGGTTGTGGAGGACGCGCCTCAAAAAGCCGTTCGGTCTCCCGATTCAGCAGTACCCACAGGCCGTAAATTCCCAAGGCGGTGCCGAAGGGGACGCTGATCAGCTCGAGCGCCGAAAGCACAATGACCAGAATGCGGGCCCAGGCCTTGAACTGCAAGAGCCCGAATCCGCCGATGATCCCGGGAAGCGACAGTAGCAGCAGCAGGCAGAACACGCCGATGCCGATCAGGCCGAGAATGGGCGGGGCGACGCGGCTGTCGGGCGAAGTATCGGAAGTGCTGATAATGCCCGCGATGCCTCCCATGACCACCAGCACGACGATGCCGGCGAACACCACCAACCCGGCATAAATAATGTGAAGAATTCCGAGGATCTTGACATGTTGAGCCATGGTCTCCTCCGATCGCGGCTTGTCGTTCTACTATACGAGAAATCGCGGCTTCTGGTTCCTTGATTGGGGGCCTCGGCGAGCGCTACTTTTGGTAGGTAATTTTGGAGTCGGCGCCGAATTTGCGGTAGTCGCTGTAGCGGATGGTGAGGCGAATGCGCTGCGGGCCGTTGCGGAATGGAAGGGTGTCGTCGGCGTAAGTGGCGGCGGGAAACCAGAAGCCGCTCTCCATTTTTTGGCGCACCGTGGTGAAGTGCGGGAACAAATTTTCAGTCCGGGTGGTCTGGATTTGCGGAACCGCCTGGCCGGCGCTGCGGATGATGGAGTAGTCCTGCTCGGCGACCCAAAGCATTCCATCGAACAGCCGCTGGCCGTCCAAGATTTGCCGGGGACGGATGCGCAGCACGAAACAATCGATGCCATCCACGGTCTCCTCGCCGCGATAGGTGGTTTCGTAGAGGAAGGCCTGATCCTTGGTCAGCAGAAATGGCTGCACCTCGCGGATGTCGCGAAAATCCTCGTCGGTCAGTTTCAGGTGGCTCAAGGTGCTGGACGGTTTTCCCACCACCTGCTCGATGCGTTCATGCTGGGGCGAGAAGATGATGTCGCGGACTTCGCGGTATTCCCCCGTCAGCGTGCCCAGATTCGTCAACTCGCCGATGCTGAAACTTTGCCGGTACGCGTAATTGCTTTCGACCTGGGCGGTTTCAGTCTCGCGGGCGGCCACGCGGCGGGCCAGATCGGGCGGCGGATCGGCTGCGCGCGCGGCGGGCGCGCAAACCAGCGATGTTAAGATGAACCAGATGCGCCAGTTCCTGACGACGCTGGTCGTACTTTGGACGGCGGCTTCGATCGCAGCGTACATTTACACTCAACAACAGGGTATCCCGTCCAGGATCGCGCTGGCAGTGACGCCCGCTTTTCTGATCGAGTTTGTGTTTTACCTCGCGCCCGGATTTGAAGCGGTCCGGGCAGCGTTCGAACGCGTGGGCGGGAAATCGTTGCGCGCGGCGCTACTGGCTCTCAGCGCGGTGATCCCGTACGCGATCGAAGCTCCCTTTACCGGAACCTTCACGTGGAACTTTCTTTTCGCCTTGCTCGCGGTCGCGCTGGTGGCTTCCTTCTGGTATGTAGGCATGGACGCATCCTGGCTGTACGATATTGCGTTCCTGGCGTTCATGGGCGGGGTGTATCTGAGCAAGTCGTTCGACCGCGGCTATGGGCATCCGGCGCCGCACGTCGCGCTGGGCATTCTGGGCCAGCTGATGTGGATCCGGCTGGGTCTGATGGCGGTGCTTTCGCTGCGCGGTATGGGCGAAATACGATTCGGCTTTATGCCGCTGGCGCGGGAATGGCGCGTGGGTGTTCAATTTTATCTCTTGTTTCTGCCCGTCGCCGCGGCGCTCGCTTACCTGCTAAAAATATTCCACTATCAGCCGCAACCGCTGGAGGGATGGAAGTTTCTGCTGCTACTGATCGGAACATTTCTGGCGTTTTTGTGGGTGGTGGCGCTGGCTGAGGAATTCTTTTTTCGGGGTTTTCTGCAGGTTCTGCTGGCCAAGCGATTGCGCAGCGACACGGCTGGCCTGGTGGCCGCGTCGGTGCTGTTTGGGCTGGCGCACTTGTGGTTCCGCTCGTTTCCAAATTGGCGTTTCGCGATCGCCGCTGGCGTCACGGGCGTCTTCTACGGTTTGGCGTTCTTGAAGGCCGGCAGCGTTCGGGCCAGCATGGTCACGCACGCGCTGGTGGTCACCACCTGGCGCATGTTCTTTGCGAGTTGATGGCTGGTCTCACGACTCGGAACCGGAGCTGCCGCCGCGTCCTTTGCTGGCCGTCTTCATCAACACCACGAACAGCAACACCAGGCACAGGAGCGTGCCGATGGCGCCGGTGACCAGATAGTCGGTAGGCTTGTGGGGGGCGGGCAGGACATACAGCAAGACGCCCACCGATACGGCGAAGATCAAAAGCATCCCGACAACCAGTCCGAGTGCGCGATTCATTTAGTCGTATTTTTCAAAAATAATTTGCTTTCGGTCGAAACCCATGGTTTTCAGGATGCCGCGAACATCGTCGACCATGGCCTTCAGTCCGCAAATGTACACGTCCAGATCGCGACGGTCTCCCAGGGCTTCGAGCAGATGTGTTTGAACGTGACCGGTGCGGCCCGTCCACGAGGATTCCGGACGGCTCAGCGTCGGCCAGAACCGAAAATTAGCGTGCTTCCGCGCCAGATCGTCGAAATCATTCCCATAATAAATGCTGTTTTCATGGCGAACGCCGAACAGCAGCGTCAGTTGCCTGGCTTGCGGATGTTGCAAGTAGCCGGGCGCCATGGAGCGAAACGGCGCGATTCCGGTTCCGGTGGCGATGAACAGCGCCTCTCGATCCGGATTGCGAATCACGAAAAACCCTAACGGGGCGCCCATCTCCACGGCGTCGCCGGGCTTCAACGCAAAGAGGAATGGCGAAAAAAGTCCTTCCTGGACCAGATTCAGGCAGAGTTCGAAGCGATTGCCATCCGGCAAGCAAGCAATGGAGTAGGGACGGATGATCTTCTTGCCTTCCAGCATTTCGCTGAAGGAGACAAATTGGCCGGGCTTAAAGTGCAAGCGCTCGACCTCCGGCACTTCGAAGACGAAATGGCGGACCAGCGGAGCAATTTCGTGCGACTCGATGAGGCGGGCCTTCATACGGCCTTCTGGGCGGCCTGGCGGGCGCGGTCGAGCAGGGCTTGGAGCAGGGCGGGATGGCCGTCCAGAGGAGAAGTCACCTGAATCTCGACATTCTGATGACGGCGCGCTACCTCGGCGGCCAATCGCGGCAGGTCGCGTTGCAAGTGCGTCCCCAGGGTCAGGAAATACGGGATCACGATGATGCGCGCGGCTCCGCGCGAAACCAGACGCTCGACGGCGCCTTCCAGATCGGGCTGGCCCAGCTCGAGAAAGGCCGGTTCCACCAGATCGCTTTCCGCCTGCGGCATGCGCGCGGCTAGATCGCGCACGGCTTGATTGGCGCTTTCGATGCGCGAGCCATGAGCGAAGACGACGATGCCCGTTATCGCTGGCGCGGTCATACCTGAATGAGCGCGGGCGTTTCGGAGGCGCTCTGCGGCTGGTGCGGGAAGTGGGCGAACAGATAGCTCAGGTAGGCGCGTCCGCGCGGCCGGCCGTTGTTGTGGCCCAGCGCCACGCGCTGCAAAAAGACCAGCGTGCCCAGGATCTCAGCGTCACGCAAGGCCGGGGCACCTTTTTCGGCGAGTTCCTTGCGCAAGATCTCGACCGCTTGCTGGATTCTCTCGTGGATCGTCCCAGCCATCGGATTGGCGGGCTTGGTCTCGTAGTACAAACCGCTCTGGAGCGTGCGATGCGTGCGAATCAGGGAATCGAGCGCCTCGCGCACATCGGAATCCAACGCGCCCGGCGTGGCTAGCGCGGCCTCCAGGATTTTCGCGCCCAGGAAGACCAGAAGCGGTTCATGCGCGCGCAGGAAGTCCTCCGAAATCGGAACATCTCGATTCGGAATTTCCTCAGGATTGATGTCGGCCAGCTTTTCATGCCGGCGGGCTTCGGCGAGATACGGACAATCGAGCGGGCAATCCACCGTCACCTCGCGCTTGTCGCCGCAGCAGATGGAGCATATATCTCCACGCACTCCGGGACAAAAACGGCGCGGCTTGCGCGTTTCGCACAGACGGCACTTCATGGTGGAAGGAACGGGCAATTTTTATCGTAGCAGGCTGGCGCACGATGGACCGCTGCCGCGATCCGGCTTCAGGTGGTGAGCACGGGAGCTTCCATCAAAACTCGCAGGGCGGCGCGGCAAAAAGCCGGAAGATCGTCCGGCGTGCGCGAGGTCACTAAATTCTGATCGACCACTACCTCGGCATCTTCGTAACGGGCTCCGGCGTTCACGACGTCATCCTTGATGGCGTAGAAGCAGGTAGCTCGGCGGCCGCGCAAAACGCCCGCCGAGCACAGCACCCACGGACCATGGCAAATGGATGCCACCAACTTACCTTGGGCATTCATCTCCTTGACGAACTGGTTCGCCCGGGCGTGCCGGCGTATGTGATCCGGAGCGTAGCCGCCCGGAACGACGACCCCGTCAAAATCCGCGGCGCTGATGGCGTCATAGGCGAGCCGCGCCGTGGCGGGATAGCCGAGCTTGCTGGTGTAGGTTTTTCCAGCCTCAGCGCCCGCCAGTATGCATTCGGCGCCGGCTTCCAGGAATCGATAAAAGGGATACCAAAGTTCCATTTCCTGGTAAGCCGTGTCGACGAAGATCGCGATTCTCTTTCCTGAGAGTTCCATAAGCTTTCATGATAGGCCCTTATCAGCCCTTAGCAGGGCGGCATGGCGCCTCTGGCGCAGTGACGCTCGATACGTCACCGCAATAAGGACTCGGAAGCAGGGAAAGGTGGGAGGAGTTTATCAGCCCAGCAGGCCGCCGTGTCCCAAGCCAGCAATCTCCCAGCCTGAGATTCGATAGCGCGCCAGCATGGAGGGCAAAATCAAATCCACCACATTGGTTTTCGCCGACCGGAAGCAGCCTGGGGCTGAAACCACCGGAATCTCATCTTTGTAGCCCAGTAGCAAGAGATTGCCCGGTTCCACCGGCGCCAGGAAACGTTCGATGGTGCATCCGGCTTTCAGCATGGCGCGTCCCACCACATCGTCCGGGCCGGCCGGCGCGGTGGTGGATGCAATCAGAATGCAGGTCGGCCGCGCCCTCAACAGATGTTGCAGCGAGCGGGCCAAAGCGCCCTCTTCTTCAACCGCCGAGAGCACGAAACCGGCGTTGCTCCCCAGACGGTCCAATCGCTGGCGCATGATGTTCTCAAACAACTGCCGGGCGCGCTCGCCGGCCAGTGGATCGCAATACAGCACCGCCACCGAGGGCGTGCCGATGGGACGGGCTTGCAGAATCGGCCCGCGCTCTTTCACGATCGAGATCACCGCCTCCAACTGCGGTTTGGTGACCGCGAAGGGTGTGCTTTTGACCGTGGCGACGCGTTGGCCGCCGCGGGCGTGGGAAAAATTCAGCGCGGTCGCGATCACTAAGCTCGCCGCGCAATTAATTTGTTTCAGAAGTTCGTCGTCCACCAGCATGCAACATGCTTCGGTGGCGAATAAATTTGCTCTGCCTCCGGCGGCAAGACGGATTTCGAGCGACCCGCAACCGATCTCGCTCGCAACCTGCATGACAGCATCGTCTTCGCCAATTTCGCCTTCCTCCAGCTCAGTAACCCAGACCTGATTCATTCCCTCCGTTTCGAGCATCTTAGCGTCTTCGTCGCTAATTACGTGGCCTTTGGCCAATAGCTTTTTTCCGCCAGCCCGGAAAATTGTGCAGCACAGGATTCTCCCTGCTGCCTGTTTAACATCGATGGTTTGAGCACGCAT
>DATJWJ010000206.1:0-36306 GCA_035501355.1 Bryobacteraceae bacterium
AAGTCAATCGGGTGGGCCTGGCTCCTACATCCTCGCGTCCAGTGTTACAACGCCGCACGCGAAATCCTGAAAGCCCGAACTTGACGACACATTTTTCCGCCATCCTTCGTCTGAAACACTGCATCCAATCCCAAAGACCCACCTAAGGAGGACCGTAATGTCATACATCACCGTCGGAAAAGAAAATTCCGTCAACATCAATCTTCACTATGAGGACCACGGCTCCGGTAAGCCGGTTGTTCTGATCCATGGCTATCCCTTGAGCGGCGCTTCCTGGGAGAAACAGATTCCAATGCTTCTCGAAACAGGCCACCGGGTTATCACCTATGATCGCCGAGGATTCGGCAGATCCAGCCAGCCCACCACCGGTTACAACTACGACACGTTCGCCGAGGATCTGCGCAAAATCCTGACCCATCTTGAGCTACAGGACGTCACCCTGGTAGGTTTCTCCATGGGCGGCGGCGAAGTAGCGCGCTACATCGGGAAGTACGGATCGAAAGGTGTGAGCAAGGCCGTGTTCATTTCTTCCGTCCCGCCCTTTCTTTTGAAAACATCCGACAATCCGGAAGGCGTCGACGCCGCGGTCTTCGAAGGAATCCAGAAAGCTATCGTCGCGGACCGCTACGCGTTCTTCACCGGCTTCTTCAAGGATTTCTACAATGCGGATGTGCTGCTCGGGAAACGCGTCAGCGAGCAGGCCATTCAGGCAAGTTGGAACGTCGCGGCCATCGCGTCGGCCACCGCGACCTTAGCCTGTGTGCCAACCTGGCATGAGGATTTCCGCGAGAACTTAGCGCGCATCGACATCCCAACTCTGGTCATTCACGGCGACGCCGACCGCATCGTACCCATCCAGGCCGCGGGCCAGCGAACCGCGAAATTGGTCAAAGGCGCCCGCCTCGCGGTCGTCAAGGACGGGCCGCACTGCATCACTTGGACACACGCGGGCGAAGTCAATACTGAGTTGATCAACTTCTTGGGACGTGGGGCGGGGAAGCAGGCCGGCGCGTAATCGATTACAGCGCGGCCTGATTTTCCAGGCTGCGCCACAGATACCAGCTCGCCACCGAACAATACGGCCGCCAGCTTGCCGCCAGCTCTTCCACTTGTTTCGGATGTGGCAGCTCCTCCAGCCCGTACACTTTGCGAATGGCCGACCGTACGCCCAGATCGCCGGTAGGCAGCACGTCCGGCCGCCGCAGCGCGAAGATCAGGAACATGTGCGCCGTCCACACTCCGATGCCCTTCACCTGGGTCAGGTGCTCAATCACCTCGTGATCGGCCAGCTTGGCCAACGTCTCAAACTGGACCTTCCCGCGCACCGTCTTCCGCGCCAGATCGCGAATATAGGCGGTCTTCTGCTTCGACAAACCCGCGCGCCGCATCTTGGCCGGTGTGAGCTTGAGTAAAGCCTCCGGCGTGATCTGGCCCTCCGGCAGCAGCGCGGCCAAGCGATTGAAAATCACGCGGGCCACTTTCCCGCTGAGCTGCTGATAGACAATGGACCTGACCAAGGTCTGAAAATCCGGATCGCGGTACTCTATACGGTAGGCGCCCACGCGCTCGATCACTACGGCCAGCACGGGGTCGGCTTTCTTAAGATGGAGGATGGCCTTGCGCATTGCAACTAGAATTCGAACCCGTGCATCTATCCATGATATGCGAATGCTTGCCTTGCTCCTTGCGCCCGCGCTTTTGCTCGGTCAGGGCGCTCAAAGCCCCCAGGACACTCCGCCCACCATCAAGGTGGATGTCGACGTCGTTAACATCCTGTTCAACGTGCGCGACAAGAAGGGCGGTCTAATCGGAAACCTGGAAAAGAGCGATTTCAGCATCTGGGAAGACGGCAAGCAGCAGGAGATCAAGTATTTCAATCGTGAGACAGATCTGCCGCTCACCATCGGCCTGCTGATCGACATCAGCGCCAGCCAGGGCAACCTGATCGAGATCGAAAAAGACGCTGCCTCGCAGTTCTTCGGCCAGGTTCTGCGCAGCAAGGATCTCGCGTTCCTGATCAGCTTCGGCCCCGATGCCGACCTGCTTCAGGACTACACCAACTCTCCTAAGCTCCTGCGCGCGGGGCTCGAAGGCCTGAAGGTCAATTCGGACTTCGTCGGTCTCCATCCCGGGCCGGTGCCAACCATCTACCAGCCCAAGGGTACGATCCTCTACGACGCCGTGTACCTGGCCGCGTCCGATCAGCTCAAAGGACAGGTGGGCCGCAAAGTTCTCATACTGATCACGGACGGCGAAGATCAGGGCAGCCATTACAAGATCAGAGACGCCATCGACGCAGCCCAGCGGGCCGACGCCATCCTTTACGGCTTCTACTACGTCGATCGCGCCTTCTACATGGGCAACGGTTTCTCCTTCGGCGGCGTGAGCGACTCCGCGCTGCGCCAGATGTCGGAAGACACGGGCGGCCACGTGTTCCACATCGATCGCAAGCTGCCCCTGCAGGAAGCCTTCCGCCAATTGCAGGACGAAATGCGCAGCCAGTACGCCATCGGCTACACGCCCACCAATGCCGCCAAAGACGGCAGCTTCCGCCGCATCGAGATCAGGACCAACAATAAAGATTTGAAGGTCCAGGCGCGCAAAGGCTATTTCGCGAGCAAGGGCGGCAACTGATCGCCAGCGTGAGCGCAACCTACACCATCCGGCGTGGGGTGGCCGAAGACGCCGACACCATCGTCAAGCAGCGCCGCGCGATGTTCTATGAAATGGGGCATCGCGACGAGCCGGTGCTGGATACGATGGCCGTGGCCTTTCGCCCCTGGCTGCTGCGGATGATGCACTCGGGCGAATATCTGGCGTGGTTTGCCATCGCCGACGATAGATCCATCGCGGCCGGGCTGGGGCTGTGGCTGATGGACTGGCCGCCGCACATGATCGGGCCGGGAGCGCGCCGCGGCAATATCCTTAACGTCTATACCTCGCCCGAGCATCGCCGCCAGGGCTTGGCGCGCCAGTTGATGCAGACCGCGCTGGCCTGGTGCCGCGCGCACGGAATCCGGGCCGTGATCCTGCATGCCAGCGAGGAAGGCCTGCCGCTCTATGAGGCGCTGGGTTTTCGGCGCACCAACGAAATGCGCATTGTGCTCGAACCGGGCGAATGAAACAAGGTTGCAATCGCACGTGTTAAACTAGCCAAATCCTTCCCAGTCGAAGGAGGGCTCGCATGACCCCCGCTTTCGACACCTCGCAAGACAGCCGCTTTCAAAACTATTGGCTGGATGCCGCCTACGACGAAATGTTCCAGGCCGGCTTCGTTCCGCGCCAGCACTACCAGGCCCTGCACGATCTCCTTTTGGAACTGCCGCTGGCCGAGATGCGCCGCCGCAAGCAGTCCGCCGACGTGTCCTTCCTGCACCAGGGGATCACTTTCACCGTGTACGGCCGCGACGAAGGCACCGAGCGCATTTTTCCGCATGACCTTCTGCCACGCATCATCACGCGTCCTGAATGGGACGTCATCGAACGCGGCCTGGCGCAACGCATAACCGCCCTGAATCTGTTCCTACGGGACATCTACAGCGACGGCCGCTGCCTGTCGGACGGCGTGGTGCCGCGCGAAATCGTTTATTCCTGCAAGCATTTTCGCCGCCAGATGCGCGGATTTTCGGTTCCCAAGAACATCTACATTGCAGTGGTCGGCAGCGATCTTATCCGCCTGCCGGACGGGCGCTTTGTCGTTTTGGAAGACAATCTGCGTGTTCCGAGCGGCGTCTCTTACATGCTGACGTCGCGCCAGGTGATGAAGCGCATCTTTCCGGAACTGTTTCGCAAAGCCGGCGTGCGCTCCATCGATCATTACAGCGAAACACTGCTCGCCACCCTGCGCGCGCTGGCTCCCGAAGGCCGTCCCGATCCGAACATCGTGCTGCTGACGCCGGGCATCTACAACTCGGCTTACTTCGAGCATGCATTTCTGGCGCGCCAGATGGGCATCGAGCTGGTGGAAGGCCGCGATCTTGTGGTTCACGACAACCGCGTCTACATGCGCACCACATCCGGCATGCAGCGCGTCGACGTCATCTATCGCCGCGTGGACGACGACTTTGTCGATCCCTTGGCCTTTCGCCCCGAGTCGACGCTGGGCGTGGCTGGACTCTTCAATGCCTATCGCTCCGGCAACGTCACGCTCACCAACGCGCTCGGCACCGGCGTGGCCGACGACAAGGCGCTCTATGCGTACGTCCCGAAAATCATCAAATATTTCCTGGGCGAAGATCCGGTGCTCGACAATGTCGAGACTTTTCTGTGCAGCCAGCCGGTGGAGCGCGCACACGTGTTGGACCGTCTGGATCAGTACGTGGTGAAGGCCGTCGGCGAGTCGGGCGGCTATGGGATGCTCATCGGTCCGTATAGCACCGCCGAGGAGCGCGAGGAATTTCGCCGCCGCATCGAATCCGACCCTCGAAACTACATCGCGCAGCCCACCCTGCAGCTTTCGCGCGCCCCCTGCTTCCTGGATGGAAGTGTGGAGCCGCGGCACGTGGACTTGCGGCCTTACGTGCTCTACGGCGATAAAATCACGATCGTTCCGGGCGGCCTGACGCGCGTTGCGCTGTCCAAAGGATCTCTGGTGGTGAATTCCTCGCAAGGCGGCGGCAGCAAGGACACCTGGGTGCTATTTTGAGGATCGCGTAAATGCTATCTCGCGTCGCCGACAGCTTGTACTGGATGAGCCGATACCTGGAACGCGCCGAATACACTTCGCGCGTGATGGGTGTCCATCTGAATCTGATGCTCGAATACGATCCAGGCCCCGCCAGCAGCCGCTGGCCCCGTATCGTCGCGGCGCTGGCTTGGAAGGATAAGACCCAGGGCGAAGACTTTCCCGCGGCCGAAGCGTACGCTCTGGATCAGATTGTCAGCTGCATTGGAGCCGCCCGCGAGAATGCCCGGCAGGTGCGCGAACAAATCAGCTCCGAAATGTGGGAGGAAATTAACCGCCTCTTCCACGAATGCAAGCGCATCGGCACGCCGGAGCGATTTCACGCGCACCCGTTCGACCTGGTGAATACAGCCAAGGAGAGTGCGCATTTGTTCCAGGGCATCACCGATTCCACCATGCTGCGCGGCGAAGGTTGGCAATTCATCCAAACCGGCCGCTTTATCGAGCGCGTGCAGCACACCGCGCACCTCCTGGATTCACATTTCGAAGAGTTCTACCGGGCCGGGGCCGAGCCCGTGAGCGCGGCCGAGCATATGGAATGGATCGGCCTGCTGCAGAGCTGCACCGCCTTTGAAGCCTATTGCAAGGTCTATACCGCGGATTTGCGGCCGGAGCGGGCGGCCGAGTTTCTGTTGTTGAACGCCGAGTTTCCGCATTCCGTGCGCTTTGGCGTGGAGCGCCTGGGCGAATCGCTTTCCGCCATCAACTCCGCCACCGCCCGGAAATCGGACCGCCTGGCCAAACAAGCCGGCCGGCTGGCGGCAGCGCTCAGTTACACGCCGCTCGAAGAAATCATGACGAATCTGCACGAGTTCTCCATCAACATTCGCCGTATGTGCGGCCATATCCATGCCGGAATTTATCAGGTTTATATCAGTTATCCGATCGAGGCGGCGCTGGGGGCCTGATGTTCTACTCCATTCGGCACTTGACCAAATTCCGCTACTCAAGCCCGGTCAGCGAGAGCATCATGGAGCTGCGCATGCAACCCAGGTCCGAAGGCGTGCAGCGCTGCTTGAGCTTCGAGCTGAGCGTAACGCCGCGCACCCGGGTGCAATTTTATCGCGATTACTTGAGCAATGTCGTCCATCATTTCGACGTCCCCGGCGCCCACCGTCAGTTGACCATTCTGGCCGAAGCCATGGTGGACGTCAGTCCAAGCGCGCCTTTGCCGGAGCGTTTAAACTCCGGCGCCTGGCAGCAACTGCGCGAGCATCTGGCTACGGCCGACTTTTGGGAAATGCTTGCGCCCAGCCAGTTCGCCCACTGGAGCCAGCTAACCCAGGAGTTCGCCGCCGAGATCGGTGTGCCGGACCGCGAGGCCGCCGAACAACGCGATCCCCTTGAACTGCTCTACGAGATCAATTCGATTCTGCCGCGCCAGATCGCCTATGCACCCAAATCCACCCGGGTAGATTCGCCGGCCGACGATGCTCTACGTAACCGCCAGGGCGTCTGCCAGGATTTCGCGCATATCATGATTGCGCTGGTCCGCCGCATGGGCATTCCCTGCCGATACGTCAGCGGCTATTTGTTCCGCAAGGCCGGCAGCAAAACGCGCTCCACCGAAGGCGCTACGCATGCCTGGATCGAAGCATTCCTGCCGGAATTAGGCTGGGTCGGATTCGATCCCACCAACGACGTTATCGCTGACGAAAGCCACGTCCGCACCGCGGTGGGGCGTGATTATGCCGATGTCGCACCCACGCGCGGTGTGTTCAAGGGCGACGCCTCCAGCGAACTTACGGTCGCGGTCCGAGTGGCGCCTTCCGATAAGCCCCCGCCTCCCGAAGCCGAGCTGGAATCCGAAGACTGGTCGGAAGTGCTCCAAGGCGAGCGAGCGGAATCGGATCCGATCGCCGCTGAACAGCAGCAACAGCAGCAGTAGCCAACAGGGCCGCAGGCTGCGTCATGATAGCTACATGAGCAGCCCGCAAACGTTCCCCTATGAAACGCGCTTGAATATCCTGCATCAACCGCTGGAGCTGATCGACCTGAACGCCCTCGCCCGCTCGGTCACGCACCCATGGTTCAACCAGACGCTATGCCAGGTAAACGCTTCCGTAGTCCGCGTGGGAGTGATCGAAGGCGAGTATCACTGGCACAAGCATGACGCCGACGATGAATTCTTTTACGTCGTCGAGGGCCAATTATTGATCGATCTGGAAGGCCGAGTGGTCAGCCTTTCGCCGGGGCAGGGCATGGCTGTTCCCAAGGGCGTCGTGCACCGCACCCGTGCGCCGCAGCGCACCATCATCCTGATGGTGGAGAACGCCGGCATCATTCCCACCGGAGATTAGCTGGCCGCCCAATCCCGGATCCGCGAGTCGACATCGGCCGTCAATGCATCGGCATCGTCGGAGAATCGGCCGCGCGCCTCCGCGGGCAGCAATTCCAAGGCTTCCCGGAAACTGGGCGTCTCTTTCGGCTTGACCACCGCAAACCCCAGCGCGTCGGCCATCCGATCGGCGATGTGCACCAGATGAACCATGCGAAATGGCCTGGGGCCCAGCGTCTCGTGATGCCACGCGATCACTTCCCGCAGCTCTGGAGGAAACGGCAGATCGGCAACGATCCACGCGCCGGCTTGGCAATGATCGACCTCGAACAAATCGTACTCGGTAGCCAGCAGATCGTAGGAATTCTCCTGCGATACCGCCAGCAGGTTCGCGTATGCTTCCGGGTACTTCACCAGCAGGGCCAATCTGCCGATGTCGCGCATCAGCCCGGCCAGGTAGGCGAAGTCCGGATCCAGTTTGCAGGCTCGCGCCAGCCTCTCGGACAGGATCGCGGCCGCCAGGCTGTTCCGCCAGCAGGCCCGCAGCGCCTCAATCTTCAGAGCCGGCGCCACGTAGTCGCCCAGCGCTCGCGTGATCGTAATGGATTTTACGCGCTTTAAACCCAGCAGGATGATGGCGTGCGACAAGGTCTTCACTTCAGCGCGCGTCGCAAACAGCGGAGAGTTCGCCAGTTGCAGGACCCGCGCGGCGAACACCGGCTCCATGGCGATCACCCGCCCGATGTCGGATATACTGACCTCCGGCTCCGAATACATCTGCATCAGACGCGTGGCGATCCACGGGAATGGCGGCAACTTATCCAGCGCCCAGGGCGTTTCCTTGGCCGCAGTGCGGTCGGTAACGGAAAGATCTTCGCTCTTTACAGAATTCATGCTGCTCCTTGACTTCCGCCTTCGACGGCTACGCCGAGGGGAGTCTTTTTTCTCATCGTCGCGCCGCCAGAAAATAATAGTCCGAACTGAGCAATCTTGCCGGTGAAATCCCCGACGATATGTGAACTGTGATGGAACACGCCTCTGTTAGTGATCCAGCTGATTCCGAGATTCGCTTCCTGGAATATCGTCTGGACGTTATCAGCCGCTGGCCCGCATCCGGGCGAAAGCGAGCCACCGCCGAAGCGATTTCGCGCCGCTTGGCGTCGATCGGCCGCGCCAGTTTATGCCGTAAAGACGTGGATAACCTGCTGGCTGCCAGTTGCCGCTTGCTCGATAACCTTTTTTTGGAGAATTCCGAGCCTTCGGCCAAACTCTGCGCGTGAAGCAAGTGTCCGGGCTACGCCGGCGTGGTGAGAGGCAGGCCCTTCTTCGCGAAAATGAATGCCAGAAACCGCGCCGGCTTGGTTGCACTCGCGTTGCGCGAAACTTCATGGGTGCTGCCGGGATATTCGTAGAACATCTCGCCGGCCTGGTAGGTTTTCTCCGGCCCTCCGGAAATCTTGGCTACCATGGCCCCGTCTAACACGTAAACCAAAACAAAGCCGGGATGGTGATGCGGCTTGCCCACTTGCCCGGGCGCTTGGTGAATTTCGCTGACCGTCACCTGCCAGTCGTCCATGGTCAGATTGGGCAGGTCCTGTTGAAACACCGGTTTCTGCCCGCCCTGCGCCGCAGGGGTCTGGGCTTTCGCCGCGGCTTGAAGAAGCAGCAGCAACGGGGTGCTTTCGAGTGCGTCGCGTCGAGTGATCATGCACCGTATTGTACAGGACGCCGTGCGCTACGATGCTTGCATGACGTATCGAGCGATGCTGGCGGGAACTGTGCTGCTAAGCTGCTGGGCACAGGCCCAGGACCGGCGCACGGACCAGCGCATCCCCATCAAAGTAGTGGTCGTGACCATGTTCGAGCGCGGCGCCGATACCGGCGACACGCCCGGGGAATTTCAGTATTGGGTGGAACGCGAAAAGCTCGATCGCGTGCTGCCGTTTCCCGCCGGCTATCACGATTTGCGTATGAACTCCTCCGGAGTCCTGGGAATGGTCACGGGTATCGGCACCGCTAAAGCGGCCGCGAGCGTCATGGCGCTGGGGCTCGATCCGCGCTTCGATTTGCGCCGCGCTTACTGGCTGGTGGCCGGTATCGCGGGAATCGACCCGGCGGATGGCTCGCTAGGGTCGGCCGCCTGGGCCGAGTGGGTGGTGGATGGAGACATCGGTCATGAGATCGACGCGCGCGAGATACCGGCTAACTGGAAAACCGGCTACGTCCCGCTGCGCCGATCCATCCCGTACGAGCAGCCACGCGACGTTCCCGATGAAGGCGAGGTGTATCATCTCAATCCGGCCCTGGTGGATTGGGCCTTTGGGCTTACCAAAAACGTCCAACTCCCGGACAACGACACCATGCGCCAGCGCCGCGAGCAGTTCGAAGGCGCCAACGCCCGCCGCCCGCCGTTCGTCCTCAAGGGCGATACACTCTCATCCAGCACCTTCTGGCACGGCAAACTGCTCAACCAGTGGGCTAACGATTGGGTGAAGTATCACACCGACGGCAAAGGCAACTACGTTACCTCCGGTATGGAGGACACCGGCACTCTGCAATCGCTCACGTTTTTGAACAAAGCTGGCCTG
The DNA here is from genome assembly GCA_035501355.1 of Bryobacteraceae bacterium. GTDB lineage: Bacteria > Acidobacteriota > Terriglobia > Bryobacterales > Bryobacteraceae > Palsa-89. The sequence goes on from DATJWJ010000206.1 coordinate 9,551, forward strand.
GTGGATATCAACCGCGTGTTGGTGCTGCGCGCGGCCTCCAATTACGATCAACAACGGGCCGGCCTCACCGCCGCCCAGAGCCTGGCGGAAACCAAGATTGTTTCCTACGTGGCGTATTTGCCCGCTCTCGAAGCAGCCTTCCGCGTGGGGCGCGTGGTGGTGGACGAGTTGGTCCAGCATTGGGACCGCTATAGTAATCGGCCGCCGCTGAGGAGCCATTAGTGGGCATGGAACAAATCGCCGAGGAGCCACCCTGCACGAGATTCTAGATCATCTGCCGAAAGGTGCACGTGTGCTCGATCTCGGCTCCCGCGGTGGGAGCTTTCCGGCCCACGCCTATCCTCACCTGGTAGTCGTCCGAGTGGATCTCAAGCACAAAGAAAGCCAGGCGCCCTCCGTTCAGGCCGACGCCGCCAGACTTCCGTTTCCATCCCGAACCTTCGACGCGGTGATCTTGAACCATACTCTGGAACACTTCGTGCGGCTCAAGCGCGCCTTGCAGGAGATCGGCCGCGTGGTCAGACGGGACGGCGCGATTTACGTCGCGGTGCCAGATGCCAGGACCCTGACAGACCGCATTTATCGCAAGGTCTACGCTGGCGCGGGCGGGCATGTGAATCTTTTCGGATCGGAAAGCGAATTGACGACCATGCTGTCCTGGTATTTCGGCTTGCCGCATGTTGCGACTCGCGTCCTGTGCAGCTCCCTGGCCTTCCTGAACAGCCGGAACACCAGGGACCCTGCTGTGAAGAGACAAATGCGATGCCCGGCATTATGGGAGCCACTGTTGTCCGCATTGATCGCGCTTCTCCGGCTGGCTGATTATGGTCTACATACGCGGGCTGGAATTTATGGTTGGGCATTCTATTTTGGGTCGGTTCCGGAAGTAGTGGATCCAACTCCGCGCACCAACGTCTGCGTGCGCTGCGGCCAGGCCCACGCGTCCGATTGGCTGTGGGATCTCGGCGCGGTTCGAAAACGTTGGATATGGTTCCGCGCCTATCGCTGTCCGGATTGCGGCGCGGCGAACTTTCTTGCCCAGGATCGAGACTTTCACGCGGCTGGGGTCGGGCCAAGCCAGGCGAGCACTGAATGAGAGTCTACGGCGAGTCTCTCGCACGCAACTGCACAACTTCGCAAGCCAGACACTGCGTATACCTCCCAGCCTCCGACTCGGCAGCCGATAGCCTCTTACTGCGCCGCCTTCTTCTGTCTCTCTAACTCCCCCTGGAACACGTTCTCGTTAATCTGAATCTCCGACAAATACCCTTGCGGATCGATAAACGGATTAGGCCCCTTGCCCAGCTTGGCGTACTTCTCCTCCATGCGAAACATGCCCGGGTGTGAGCCCAACGGTATGTCGCAATGCAGCGATCGCAGGGTTTTGTAGCTGCGCTCGTAATCCTCGGCGATCTGCGGATAGTCCGGATTGTTCACCAGTTTGACGCCCGGATTCACGCCCACGCTGCCCACGATCACCACATCGTAGGTCTTGCCGCCATCTTGCACTTTCATGGTCCAAGTGGTGCAGCCCTTGGTGTGTCCCGCGGTGAGGTGCGCAACCAGCGTGGATCCGCCCAGCGACACCTGATCGCCATCGTGCAGCACTTTATCGATGGGGTGCGGCTTGCCGCCGGGCTTCATGGCTTCCAGTGCCGGAACGTCCTCAGCCATCGCCATCACTCGCGCGCCGGTCAGTTCTTTCACCATCGCGTCGCCTTCCATGTGATCGCCGTGGGCGTGGCTGCCGAGCAGGATTTTGATGTCGGTGAATTTGAAGCCCAGTTTCTCAACCGAAGCGCGGATCACGGGCACGGTCCTTTCGAAGTCGCTGTTGATCAAAATCAATCCCGCCGGCGTGCTGACCAGGAACGAACCCAGCGCCCGCGGCCCGACAAAATAGAGGTTGCCGATAATTTTATACGGTGGAAATGGATCGTTGATATGATCCCGCGGGCCCAGATTGCGCGCCAGCAGCTCGGCGGGCGTCATAGGCACTCTGGCCGCCTCCTGCGCGCCCAGTTGCGCGATACCGCAAGCCGCCAGAACGAGTCCAAGCGTTAGTCTGCTCATAGTAAACGCAGCATACCACTCCCTCAGCGTCCAAACCAAGCCCGCTTGGGACCCGATGTATACTGATCCTCCGGTAAGCAATCCTGGAACCCTGCCCAGGGCAGGGCCTCGCGGTCTGGGTGATACGATGAGGGCATGAAAAAGGCACGCCCGAGTTACGCCTCAGCCGTACTTCTTCTGGCGATCGCGACCGCGGTATTCGGTCAGGACCGCGCACTGAAACCGATCGAATATACAAAAGAAGGCGGCCTAGCCTTGCCCGATTACAGTAAGTGGGTATTCATCGGATCCGGCATGACCAATCAGGCCAATCCGAATCCGCGATTCAGCAACATCTTCGTCGATCCGGCCGCCTACGATCAGTACATGAAGAAGGGGGTCTGGCCCGATCGCACCATCATCTTCTCCGAAAAACGGGCTGCCGCATCCATGCTTCCGGTCACTCCCAATGGAGGCTGGTCGCAAACCGGCGAACTATTGGGCGCTGAGATGGAGGTCAAGGATGCCGGCAAGGGTGGCTGGATCTTTTACGAGGCCGGCCCCGGGGAGCAAATCGGCAAACCAGCGGCGAAGTCCATGCCGTGCTATAGCTGTCACGCGGAGAAAAGCGCGGTGGATAACACGTTCGTGCAGTTCTACCCAAGGTTGGTCGAAGCGGCGAAGCGCAACGGAACTTACAAAGAATCCACTATCTCGGCCCACGCCACAAAGTAAGTGGCAAAAATGGTGGCGCGCTAGCTAGGTAAATCGGGCAGATCACGCAATGGTTTGGTACCTCCACCGATGTCGATGCTCAAAAGAGAATTGAAAACGATCTCCGGCAAGCCAACGCGGATCTGGAACGCTTTGCCTATGCCGCCAGTCACGATTTCCAGGAGCCCTTGCGAATGATCACCACGCATGCGCAACGGCTCCAGAAGGATTTTGGCGCCAGTTGCAAGGCGCAGGGGCAACCTCGATCGAGCAGGTGCTGGAGGGAACCGATCGCCTAGCCACGCTGCTTCAGAACTTGCTGTCCTACATCCGAGCCAGCCGCGCCCCGGTGATGCCGCCCGAGGAGATAGATTGCGACGAGGTGCTTCGCTAGGTGCTGAGAAATCTTGAATTCAGATCTCGGCCATTCGAAATAGCGAAGATTGGGTTTTCTCGATCCGCGACAACGGTATCGGCATAGCGCCGCAACACCAGCAAAACATCTTCGGCATCTTCCAACGCCCGCACGGGCGCGATCATCCGGGAACGGGCACGGGATTGGCCATTTGCCGGAGGCTGGTGGAGCAACATCGCGGCAGCATTTGGGTACAATCCCAGGTCAACTGCGGATCGGTGTTTTACTTTACGCTGCCGGTGGCGCGAGTGGAGCAAACCGACGACGCCGCACACGCTTGATCGAGGCGCGTATTACTTCGGAAATTCCGGCATCTCCCGGAGCTCGCGGATATGGCCGGCGTGGCTCTCGGCGTGGTGCGCATTGCCGTTGAGCCACTGGTAGCCATCCAGCGGTCCCAGCACCGTGTGCGGCGAGAAGTGGCTGCGCAGATCTTCTTGCGTGCTGAGGGCGAACGCCAGCGTTCGTTCGCGCGCGGTCAGGAACGCCGCCAAAGCGTCGGCCAGCGAATGGAACCGGCCGCCCGGCGTCAGCATCTCAGGAGCCCGATTGACGCCCCGCGGCATGGGAGTCTCGCGGATCCTTTGCTCGCGCTCCCGCCGCTGTTCTTCTGTCTCCGGTCGTGCGGGCGTATCCAGGCTGCGGCGAATCATCTCCACCAGCGCGTCATCGGAGACCGCCAGATGTTCGACGTATTCCAAGATCGACCAGCGGTCCGGCGCGGGCTTCCAGCGGGCCTGGGTCTCGGTGACTCCCTGCACCGCATCCAATAAAGTCTCGCGGCTGCGCGTGAGCCGCTTGATCGCGCTTTCACGTTCTTTCTCGGTCAGCATTTGATTATTCGACGAACAGTTCGCTGAGCGGCACGCTGATGTCCGGATCGTGGGTCTCGAGGACACCGGATTTCGCTTCGATCATTCCCGCTTGTGTAACAACGTACCCTTTTTGGTTCCATGGATTAATGATCCAGATGTAGGGAACGCCGAACCTCAGATAATCGTCGATCTTCTCCTGCATGTAATTCATCGTGTCGTCCTTCGAGAGGATCTCGATGCAAAGATGCGGCGGCGACGTGAAGATCTGCTCCCGAGGAGCTGGCGCCTTAACCACGCAAACATCCGGAACTCGAAAGCGCGTTGGGCTAACTTGGACCCTTTGCTCCGGAAATTCCCGAATGCCGAGTTTCTTGCGGCGACTCCCCAGATAAAGGATCAAGTTGCTTTGAACTGTGCCGTGCGCTTTCTCGCCCAAGTTTCTCTCCACGATCTCGCCGTCAACGTACTCGCGATCCGGAGAATAACTGGAGCGGAGATATTCCTCGACCGGGATGAGAGTGGCCGATCCCATAGCTTCAGGTTACTCGATTCGGCGGCGCAGAGCTAAATGCCCAATCTCTCTTTGAGCGTGCGGACACGGTCGCGCGAGACGCTCAGCTCGGTGTGCTTCTGGTCTTTCAAGCGCACCAGCATCCGGCCTGCGAACCAGGCATGCAGCTCGTGGATGTAGTCGAGATTGAGCAGCGTGCCGCGGTGGATTCGGACAAATTTCCGCGGGTCGAGTTTTTGTTCCAGCTCCTGGATGGTGTGGTCGACCACGTAATTCTTCCCGCCGGTGGCCGCGTAGGTGAGCTTGTCGCTGGCAAAGAAGTGCGTCACGCGCGACAACTCGACGAACTCGATGCGCTCCCCGACTCGCGAGGCGACGCGATCCGGGTACTGCGCTTGTTTGGCTGCATCGGCCAAGGCCGCGACGCGCGCCAGCAGCGCTTCGACGTCCGGCCGTGCCTCGGCGCCGCCGCGAATGCGCTCGATTTTGTCGAGCGCGCGCGAGAGCTGCGCCGCTTCGATCGGCTTCAGCAAATAGTCGATGGAATTGACCCCAAACGCCTCCAGCGCGTACTGATCGTAGGCCGTGGTGAAAACGATCAACGGCTGCGGCTCGATCCGCGAGAGCATTTCAAAGCCGCTCATGCCCGGCATTTCGATGTCCAGGAACAGAACGTCCGGCTTGGCGGCCAGGATGGCCTGAACAGCCTGCTCGGGGTCGCTGGTCTGGCCCGCGATTTCGACGCGTCCCGTGGCGGCCAGCATGCGGGTCAGACGCTTGAGCGCCAGCGGTTCGTCGTCAACCAGAAACGCTCGCATGTCCGTTGCCGCCCTGTGGTACCGAGAGCGTGATTTGATTGCGGCTGCCCGAGCGCTCTAGCGCCAGCCCACCCTGCTGGCCAAAGAGCGCCGCCAGGCGTCCCTTCAAAATGTCGAGTCCGTGCCCGGAGGGCGCGGCGTCCAAGGCGAACTCGGGGCCTTCGTCCAGCACCTCGACCCGCAGCGACCCGTTCTCGCGCGCGATGGATACCCGAATCTCGCCGCCCGACCGGCTGCGCGATACCGCGTGTTTGACGCTGTTCTCCACCAAGGTTTGAATCGACAGTGGAGGCACCTTGGCCTCGCCAACTTCCCGCGGCGCATCGATCTGGAAGCGCAGCCGATCGCCAAAACGCGCCTGCTCGATGGCCAGGTAGTCCGAGACGATCTTCATTTCGCGCTCCAGCGGCACCAGGCCGGAATGATTCGCATCGAGCGAAAACCGCAGCAGCGCGGCCATTCGCTCCACCAATTGCTCGGCGCGTTTCGGATCTTCGGGAATCAAAGACGAAATCGAGTTGAGCGTGTTGAACAAAAAGTGCGGATGGATGCGCGATTCAAGCGATGCCAGTTGCGCTTCGGTGGCCAGCTTCAATGCGCGCTCGCGCTCCAGTTCCTTGGTCCGCAGCTCCAGCGTCGTTTCTTCCAGGCGGGTGCGAAAGCTCTCATACATGGAAATGACGCCGCCAGTAGCTACTGTCAGGAACATGGAGATCTTGAGACTGCCCAGGAACTCGGCCCAGTATTGGCTCGCGGGAATCCAGCCAATGGCGACGAACACCAGGCAGGCGATCATTTCTCCAACCAGGGCCGCTGCGAAAGCAGTCGCAGCTCGCAGCAGCCAACGTGCCCAAACGGCGGCTTTTTCGGTGGCGATCCAAACGCGCGGTATCGTTGCAAAGGCAAGTGAACCGATGCAGTGAGCATAGATCAACGAATAGCCGAAGCTCACCAGCAGTTGGCGCACCGAGACATTTTTTACCAGAGCCAGAGTCAGGAACGGCGGGATGAGCGCAACGGTGGTGTTTACGATCAGAACTCGCAGCAACCATCTCTTCGTACACATCATCGATCGCCCTGCTTTACAGCCGCATCTATTTTCCAGTATGGCAGCCGAGGCAGCCGGCCTGTGCCGGTTCGAGCGACTTAGTCTCCAGCCACGTTGCGGCCGACTTGGCGTACGGCGTGCCCGGCATCTCCTTCTGGATTCTCTCGAACCATTGCTGCGCTTTTTCCTGGTCGCCCAGGCGGCTGTATCCGTCGGCCAGCCCGATCATCAATTCACCCCGTGGATGCGTGCCGAGCCGGCTCAGATCCGGACCTTGTAACTGATAAGCTTTCTCGAAATCCTGCACGCCGGTCTGAATGAGCTGGCGCGCCATTTCCGGCGGTGTGAAGTGAGATGCGGTGAGCAGCACCGCGCCGCGTGGAATGACGACTGCAGGCGCATCCGGATCGAGTGCGACCGCATCGCTCATTTCCTTCAACCCGCGCTGCCACAACTCCATACCCTGCTGCGAGTCGCCTTTCTGAAAAGCCTGACCAGCTTCGTAAAACACACCCGAGCCATGCCAGACCAGCGCCTGAGCGTTCTTGGGATCGGCCGCCAGCGCATCGTCGCAAATCTTCATGCCTTTTTCGAGCGAGGCCGCGTCGCCCGCAAATCCGGCAAAAAAGTAGTTTCGGACTTTGAAATCGAATCGCTCCTGGCTCATCAAAAAGCCGGTCGAGCTGATCAAAACAATCGCCGCAAACTTGAGTTTCATGGGGGGCTCCTCTCTGAAGCAAGAGTACGCTTGCTCTGGGCTCGGCGCGCCCAATTTCCGACCATTCGTCAATAGGCCGGATGAGCGGTAGCCAGCGTCCGATGGCCGTCCGGCCATTCCAGGCGCATGTCGCGGCTCACTTCTTCGAGCATTTCGGCGGTCGCCACGTTACTCGATTGCGCAAAGCAGGTGAGCAGCAGATTGTCGCAGATGGAATTGATCAGCCGCGGAATACCTTGCGAGCGCTGGTGAATCGCAGCCAGAATTTCAGAAGGAAAAACGGTCTGGTCCGGCATTCCCGCTTTGCTGAGACGCGCCGCGATGTATTGCGCGGTTTCTTCCGCCGAGAATGCCTCCAGCCGGCAACGTAGTACGATCCGCTGTTTGAGCTGCCGCAGTTCGGGATCTTCGAGCCTGCGATCCAGCTCGGTTTGTCCGGCCAGCACGATCTGGAGCAATTTACCGCGCCGTGTCTCCATATTACTGAGCAGCCGCACTTCCTCCAGGACGTCGCCGGCCAGACAATGGGCTTCGTCCAGGATCAAGGCGGTGGTCCGGCCTTGCTCGGCCCGTTGCAGCAGAAAATTATTCAATGCGAACAGCACTTCGGTCTTCGAGTTACGATCGCAAGCCAGCTCCAGATCGTAGGCCAGCATTTGAAAGAACTGATCCACGCTGAGCCGCGAGTTGAACAGCGAGGCGAACGCGATCTGACGCGCGGTCAAGAAATCTCGCAGGCATTCGAGCATAGTGGTTTTCCCCGTCCCCACCTCGCCCGTAAGCACGATGAAGCCCTTGCGCGCTTCCACGCCGTAAGTCAGATTGGCCAAGACCTCTTCGTGCTGCGCGCTGCGGAAATAGAACGCCGGATCAGGGCTGAGGCTGAAGGGACACTCCGACAATCCGAAATGACTGTTGTACATGGTAAAAAAGCGAAAACGCGGAGTTGGCAGTCCGGTTCCTAGGATCTTCTTGAGGGCATCTTAGCACGCCGCGTGCGTCGCGATGGCTCAATCGCCGATCGTGAGATGCACGAACCCGGCCATCGACGCCGGCTGATTGGCGAGAAAAATAATCTTCCGCGTCTTGGGAAACGGCAATCCGGATTGAATGGCGCGCGCGTAAAATCCGACCTGGCTCAAAAGCTGGCGGTAGCTCTCTTCTTTGGTATTGAGAAAGGCGGCCTTGGAGAGAAATCCCGCGCCCCATCCCAGCGGTAGCATGCAGCCGTAGTGCGCCTCGCGTATCTCACCCAGCCGCGTCTCCAGCGCTTCGATGGTCGCCTTGAGCAGCGCCAGGCCAGTCCATTCCGCGTACTGCTTTTGCAAACGCAAGAGCTGCTCGGTGTAACCATTCACCAGGTCAAAAATCGCCGGCGTATTCAACCGCTCGCGTTTGCGTAGCGCCTTGGCGATCTCGGGCTGCTTGAGAAACGCATTCTCGTGCCACTCGCCTTCAAACGTCGTCCCGGGAACGGCCATCTCAGCAAAGGCCGGCGTGCTTTCCTCGGCGCGCTTGACGCTGCCGCGCGGGCTTTGTTTCCAAGCCAGTTCGAGTCTCCCGCCGCCGCGCGATTCAAGCGTCGCCACGCGCAGCAGGTACACCTTGAAAGAGTTCTGCGGGACGGTATTGGAATCGGACAACGCGATCAACTTCATGGAATCGGCGCCGCCGGAACCGAGCGCCGCCTCCTCAGCCGAACTCGCCGGACGGCGTGGCAAGCGGCCTTCGGAACTGGTGCGCGCGGCCAGATCGGCCAGCACGCGCTCCGGGACTTGTCCATGCACGACGCCCGTTCGCAATGCGCCCTTGAGAGCCGTGGCCGGAAGATACGGACCGCTAGGACCGGTGCTGAAGGTCGGAATGAACAGGTATTCAGCGTGCGCTCTTTCCCAATACGGCGTGATGCTGGGATGCTCGAACGGAATGCGGCGGTCAGAATAATTCTGCGCGAAGCCGCCCCAGGAGGCAAAATCCAATTTCTCCGATTTCTTGAGCTGGCTCAGATAGCCATCCAGGCGCGGCCCCTTGGCGAGCAATCGGAAGATGCGGTGCTGATCGAGAACGTTGACGTGATCCTTCCACACCATGTAATCGATGGGTGAAAGCCTTTGGCCGTCGCCGACCAGGGTGGGAGTGAGACACGTAACGCGGTACCTCATGCGGCGGCCTTCCAAGGAATCGGAAGCGCGACCGCGAATCCGGCGCGATAAACCGGGTGCGGGAAATCAGCCGGCGCCACGTCGCGCGCAGCGCCTTGTAGTCGCGACCCAGCCAGCAGCACCGAGCCTTCGGCCACCATCAACGTGGGACTCTTCGGCTTGCCCCAGTGCGCGCTGCTTTCGATCCGGCCGGCTCGCGAGAGAGTGGAATAGCTTCCCCGAGTCCAGTCCACCGAATCGCGTTCCGAGGGTGTAAATACCGATAACAGCCAGTAAGCTTGCTCTCCGGCTTCATCGATCGGATTCGCGCCGAGCGGCGACCAGCGCTCCCACTCCGGCTCTTCCGAGCGGCCCCAACCGCGCGACCGCTCTCCTCCAAAGCCCGAATCCGCCAGCAGCCGGAACGCGCTTCGAACCGGTGCTTCCCATCGTTCGATGGCGCCCGAGCCGGCGAACTCAACCAGTGTCCACAACCCCGCGCCCCGCGCGAACTCCAGGCACGCGGTGGTATAAGGCTCTACGCGATTCTGCTCCAGGCGATCCACGCCGGCGCTTGACCGCAGCGCGATCTTGAACGGTCCATGCGCGCCGTGCGAGATCAGGCATTCGCTCTCGCCGTCCACCGACCAGCGATCCTCGTCGATCGCCTTGCCTGCCAGCAGCGATTGCACGACGCCCATCGGAACAAAGCGCGCCCCTTTGTAGCGAATCTTGGCGGATTCGACCGGCGGCCAAAGACTGCGCGGCGGCACCACCAGCAGCGTATCGCCGTGAAATGGAAAAAACGAACCGAACCGCACTGCCGGCGCGTCGTCCGCCCTGGCCGTGGCCTGCAGCCAGTCCTCCATTAGCCCCAATTGCGACATGGCCCCGCACACCGCCGAGAAAACCGCGTCGCTGTGATAGATGAGACCCACGCGGTCTCGCGCGCCCGAATCAGGACCGAATCGCCATGGTCCTGACGGACGAAAGCGCACCGCATAGCTCGTGCTGGAGCCAGCCGGGGACATGTCTATTCGGCGAGTTTCTCCGCGAAATCGGGAGCGTTAGCGAGCGACTGCAAGCCCGCCAGGTCGGCGCCCGCCATCAAATCCTGCTCGGCGGCGCCGGAGGCGTAAAAGCTGCGCCCGCGCCAGACCAGCTTTAAGCCGGACAAGGCCACGCGGCCATTTCCGCGCGAGCCGCCGCCACCCAGGCTGTCGTCTTCGAGCAGCCGCAGGCCCTCCAGCAGTCGCGGGAACAGCTCGCGATCTTCCGGACAAAGCACGTCCAGCACCATGCGGAAATGGAACCGCGCGCCGGCCGGCACACGCTCCAGCGTGCGGGGATTGGCCTGCGAAGTGATGCGATCGATGGCGTTTTCGCTTTTCACTTCGGTCAGCTCGTCGTCCATGTTCTCCCGCATCTGCGACGTGATGCTGTCGGCGATCAATGGCGCATCGTAAACCGTAAGGCGAGCTGGAGTGGCGGAGTTCGACTCCAGCGCTTCGCCGGAGACGCGATCCATGCGGCCCGGGCTACGCCCGAACAGCAGACAAATTTCGTCGTCCGGCCGGTCGCTCTGGTGAATGCGCACTTCCTGGCCTTTGCGCTTGGAAAGATACACCAGCTCGGCCGGCACAGCCATGCCGGAGGATTGTTCCAGCAGCGAACGAATCTTCCCGCGCAGCGAGCTGCCCGGGACGTAGGGCAGGCCGAAGGCGTCTTTCACCACCGGATTATCCGCGCCGCCGATTTCGAGCGAGCCCTTGCCGGCGCCGATGTGCAGTCCGGTCTGGCACGTCAGATCGCCTTCCAGAATCAATTTTCCAACCAGCTTCAGTTCCGTTTGCGCTGTGTGAGAACTCATGTCAACCGTTTCTAGTTTATTCGTTGTATGCGACGATCGCTTCGAACAGATCGCGGAAGCGTTCGTAACCGCGTGCATCGTTTTTGCGCGTCACCTGCAGAAGCAATTTCTCGAGCGAATCGAGGCTCCGCAGCGAATGCCGCGCGATGGTATAAGCCAAGCGGGCCCGCAGCATCACGAACTGCTGCTGGCGTTCGCTTTCCGGCGCTCGCACGGCGCGGCGCACCGCGTTATAAAGACGCCGCAACTGGCTCCTGGTGCCGGAATCCATGTCGCGCATGCGGCTGACGACACCATGGGCCTGGTTGTCCAGGTAGAGCGGATCGGAAATCAGTTTTTCGAGGTCGATTTCCGGAGGCCCTTCGAAGCGGCCCCGATCTCCGCCGCGCCGTTCATCGCCGCGGCCGCCCTCGCGCCGCTCGCCGGGGTGTCCGCCCCGGCCCTCGCGTCCGCCCCGATCACCGCCTTCGCGCCGGCCACCTTCGCGCGGACCACCTTCGCGCGGACCGCCTTCCCGTTTCACGCCCTCACGCGGGCCGCCCTCACGCGCCGCACCTTCTCGGGGCGCACCTTCGCGCGGGGCTCCTTGGGCAGCGCCCTCGCGAGGAGCGCCTTCTGCGCTTTTCGGTTCTTGCTGCTGTGGTGTTTCAGTCTCTGCCATCTCGAAGTCCTTTCGGGCGCTGCCATGGGCGCGAGCAAACGCGCTCTGCGCCGTGGTTACTCTCCCGGCCCCTCCGTCGACAACCTGGCCCATTCTAGCGCTACTCGGCCCGAGGGCCGCAACTTCAGGTTGGCGGGATTCTTGCCCACCAGGTCGGCAATCAGGCTGGCGCGCGCCTTTTGAAAATCGCGCGAACGCGAGCTTCCCAGAATTCTATACAGCCGCCGGTGAAAACGCCAGGGACGCTCGGCGCGCTTGGCGCCCGGCGCGCGCCGGGTCTCGCGATAGATTCCGCACAGGTCGCGAATATACTGGGGCGCAATTCCAAACTCGCGCACCATGCCTGTCAGCTCATCTTTCAACTCGGCGGCGTCGGAGAGCTGCTTCCATTCGAGCGTCCGCCCCAAAAGATAAAAGCAGTCTTTATCGGCCGACTTGGCGGCGTTCAGACGGTCCGCCGCGCGCTCATACACCGACACCAGCGCGGTATCGAGCTCGGGCGCGAGCGCCAGCGCCATGCTGATGGTCTTTCCCTCGGCGCCGGGAAAATCCTTGAGATTTTCTTCGCTGAAGCGCTGGAACAGACGCTGCAATTCGCGCCCTAACGCGATCAATGCGTCCCACGCGCCGTAGACGGCGAAGTCGTCGCCACCGGTGTACAGCAGATTCACCTTGCGCCAGAATTCCGGCAGAGAGCACAGCACCTCAACTTCGCCCGCAAAAAACTGCTTGTATAACACCGAGAGCTGCACGTGCTCCTCGATGCTCTGCAAGCGCCGCAGTCGAATGCCCAGGCCGTCCACATCGCCGCGCAGCACGCCCCACACCGGACGTCCCTCGGCGCGGGAAGCCAGCACCGCCGCACTGGCAGCCTCGCGTCCGTCGTCGGTAAGAGCCATGTGGCGGGCGAGCGGAACCGAATCGGGCGTGGTGCCGATGGGCCAGGAATGTTTCCCTCCCTCGGCCGCAATGCGCGCCGGCGACTCCGGCGACCAACCCACCGACTCGGCATCCCGCAGCGCCACGGCCAGATCGATGAAATAACCCGCATCCGGCTCCGCATAGGACTCCGTCAAGTCCAGACCGCTAGCGGCCAGCGGTGTGTTTTGCTTGCGATCGAACTCTTCGTTCAAACGCTTGCGTACCACGGTCCAATCGCCCAGATTTTCGGTGATGGCCCACACCAGTTCCAGCCGTCCGCCGCTCAATTCCAGCATTCCGGCGCGCGCGGCGTTCAAAAATTGCTCCGCTTGCGCCCGAACCTCCTGGGGAAGCACCACCAGGAACTGTTCGCCACCGCTCGAGCCCAGCAGCATTTTTGACAGGCCCAGCTCGGCGATCAATGCGCGCGGCAAAACCTCGCTCAGCAGGCTCACCCAACGCAGACGGCCGACGAAAAGAGCTTCGGCAGGGTCGCCGGCCAGCAGAAACTCCTGGACTCCCAAGGTCTTGCCCTGTAATAGGATCTGAACCGACATTCGAAGTTAGCGCCGAAGCTCAAATGTAGCACGCCACAGGCCCGATTTCGCCCCTGGCGGGATCTACTCGTCCGAGGATCAACTCGTTTATTGACCAAGCAGCTTTTTCCAGCGCACCCAAGCTTCTTGACGCGCTTGGACGTTGGCTGCATGCGTCGCTTCGGTGCCACCCGGATCTTCGCCCGCCCGCATGAAGCCGTGGCCCGCGCCGGCATAGGTCACCGGCTCGTATTCCTTGCCGAGCTCCTTCATCGCGGTCTCGGTATCCGGAATGGTGGCATCGATGCGCGCGTCATTGCCGGCGTAGAAGCCATAGACCGGCGCTTTGATGCGTGCCATATCTTCCCTGGCTGGCGGAACTCCATAGAAGACGAACGCCGCGGCCAACTCCGGCCGGTTGGTTGCGAACCGGAAGCTCTCGCCACCGCCCCAGCAATATCCCGTGACAAACAGCTTGCCGCTCGATCCCGGCAGCTTGAGCCCGTAATTGGCAACCGCATTCAGATCGGCCGTCTTCTGGTCCGCGCTCAATTTGCCGATGGCGCGGCCCACTTCGCCGGATGCAAAGTCCGCCGTGCCTCCGCCATTCGGCGCCATGCCCGACAGCAGGTCCGGCGCGACTGCGATGAATCCGGCGGCCGCCACCTGATCGGCCAGGTCCTCAACCCAATCCGTCATGCCGAAGATCTCGTGAATAACCAGAACCACGGGAACCTTCGATCTTGTTTCCGGATATGAGACGAACGTTTTCACCGAACGGCCCTCGTGCGTCACGAGCAATCAGAATGAGGATTCGATTCATCCCACCTTTTTGTCAAATCAACATCAGTCCGGTGAAGACGAACCCCGCTCGTAGCCTAGTTTGTTACTCTGGTCGAGGGCGCTTGCGGCTCGCCGCGCCCGCTTTCAGATCCGTCCAAAAAATGAAAACGAGCCCTCCACCTCTACCGTTTCAGCCCTCTCAACCCTCCTGGAAGTCGCGCATCAGACAGTGGTCCACAAGCGACATGGAAGCCCAGGAACAGCGGGTGCTTCTGATCCTGACCCTGATTATCGGCGCTGTGGTTGGGCTGGTGATTGCCGGCTTCATCTACGTAACCGAGAATCTGGGGGCGCGCATGTACCCGGCGGGCGGCGCTCCCTGGCGCAGGCTCGTCATGCCCACGGCGGGCGCCCTGATGACCGGCTACCTGCTCTCGCGCTATTTCCCTAATGCGCGCGGTAGCGGAATTCCACAGACCAAAGCCGCTTTGTTCCTGCGCGACGGCTTCATCACCTTCCGCACCGTGCTGGGCAAGTTCTTCTGCTCTTCGGTTTCGCTGGCCACCGGCATCGCGCTCGGCCGCGAAGGACCCTCGGTTCACATCGGCGCCGGCCTGTCGTCGGTTCTGGGACGCCGCGTGGGACTCAGCCCCAAGCGCGTCCGCGATCTCATCCCCGTGGGCGCTTCCGCCGCTCTGGCCGCCGCATTCAATACTCCGGTCGCCGCGGTGCTATTCACGCTCGAAGAAGTCATGGGCGACCTGCACGCTCCCGTGCTCGGCTCCATTGTCCTCAGCTCGGCCACCGCCTGGATCGTGCTGCACTTGCTCTTGGGCGACGAACCGCTGTTTCACGTTCCCGCCTATCAGCTCGTGAGTCCCATCGAGTTCCTAACCTATGCCGTGCTGGGCGTCGTGGGTGGCTTGGTCTCGGTGTGCTTCGTAAAGCTTCTGCTATTCATCCGCAAGCGCTTCCTGGCCCTGCCCAAGGGGACTGAATGGATGCAGCCCGCCGCCGGTGGGTTGCTGGTGGGCGTCATGGGATGGTTCGTTCCGGAAGTCCTGGGCGTCGGCTACGGCCACGTCAGTGAGGCTTTGAACGGGCAAATGGCGCTCCAACTGATGGGGCTGTTGGTCGCTCTCAAGTTGGTCGCCACCGCAGCCTGTTACGGCACCGGAAATGCCGGCGGAATTTTCGGCCCCAGTCTTTTCATCGGCGCGATGATGGGCGGCGCTGTGGGAACCGTTGCGCATCAACTGCTGCCCGATTACACCGGCGGCGTCGGCGCCTACGCATTGGTCGGTATGGGCGCGGCCTTTGCGGGAATCGTGCGCGTCCCGCTGACCTCCGTGATCATGATCTTCGAAATGACGCGCGATTACTCCATCATCGTGCCGCTCATGATCTCCAATCTCATCAGCTACTATATTTCCACCCGGCTGCAACGGGAGCCGATTTATGACGCGTTGCAGCACCAGGACGGCTTGCATTTGCCCGGCGGTGCCCGGAGCCGGCCTGAGGTGTTGGTGGTCCGCGACGCAGTTACCGCGCCTCCGCACCTGTTTTCAAAAGACGATCTCTTCCAGAGCGCTTTGGCCAGATTGAATGCGGACCGGAATGCCTGGCCCGTAACGGATGGACAGCGGCTGCTGGGAATGGCTTCCCTATCCCAAGTTGAGGCGGAAGTAGAAGCCGGGCACGGCTTCGCGAGGCTGCAGGAAATCCCGGCGGCGTATATTCCAGACCAGTTGATCACCTCACATAATTTTCCTCACGTCCATATGGATCATCCCTTGGACGTGGCTCTCAAGCGCATGGCCGAGAGCAAGTCTAACGTGCTTCCGGTAGTGAGCCGTTCCGACGTTCGCGACCTGAAGGGCGTGGTCACGTTGAAAGACATTCTGGGGGCCTACGGCATCGGGGCTGAACGAGGCCAACCCGCTGGGCCCACGCCAGAGCAAGCCGGCCCGCCGCGCCGTCTTTTACCCAGCGTCATCGCGGTGGCCCTGGCGTTGCTGATATTGATCGGATTCCTGAATTATTACTACCGCTCGGCGCGCGGCACCCGAGCCGAGAGTTACTATAAGACCGCAATGGCTCTGGCGCAGCAGGATCGCGATCCAGAAGCTGTGGAGCAGCTCCGCAACGCGCTGTCCGTATCACCAGGCAACGCCCGTTACCGCTTGGCGCTGGGTCTAGAGCTGGTGAAGATGAGCCGCGGCGCCGAGGGCTCCGTGTACTTACGCGAAGTGCTCCGCAACGACCCCACCAATCCCGAGGCTAATCTCGGCCTGGCTCGAATCGCGGCCGCCGACAACCGCACGCCCAACGCCATCACCTATTACCACCGCGCGATTGACGCCACTTGGCCCCAAGGCCAGGAACAACAGCGGACTCAAGCGCGTTTCGAATTGGCCGCCTATTTGGCCAAACAAGGAATGAAGACGCAGGCCATCGCGGAATTGCTGGCAACTCTGGAGCAGACTCACGACAATGCCACCAAGAAGCGGATCGCTCGCTTGCTGCTTCAATACGGCTCTCTGCGCCAGGCGGCCGACCTGTTTCGCGAGATCGCGCAATCCAGCCCGGCGGATGCCGAAGCCTGGTCTGGCCTGGGAACGGCGGAGTTGGCCCTGGATGACTACGTGGCGGCGCGCAACGCCTTCCGCAGCGCACTGCGCGTGGACCCCTCCGATGATGCCTCGCACAAGCAGTTGGACATCAGTGAACGCGTGCTGGCGCTCGATCCGGACGCGCGCGGCATTCGCGCCTCGGAGCGGTATCACCGCAGCCAGACGCTCTTGCAGGGGGCTCTCCAGACGATCGATCAATGCGCGGGAGGCGGCACGGATACCCAACTGGCGGACCGCGCCCGCAAGGCGCTGGCCGCGCATCCCAGGCCGGCGCAATTGGACGATGCGACCGAGGAGAATCTGACGATGGCGACGGATTTGTGGAAGGAGCGCCGCCAGGCCTGCCCAACATATACGCCGCCCGATGAAGCCCTGGAGCGTGTGCTGGCGCGCCTGGCGAGCGGCTGACCCTCCTTTCTCTTCAAATGTCCGTGGAGGCCAGGATATTAGTCACTCAGCAGCAGATTATATGATCATTGGTGCTTGACAAGATCGCAGTCCTATGACAATATAATTTCCGTAGGGTTTCAGAGAGGTCGGTCCGGAAGCGGCTTTAAAGCCAATAACGCACGCGACACTCTCGCCCATCCAACGAATTGAAGACCAAGGAGACCTTTATGTTGAACACTCTGTTTGCTACCGATGTTCGACAGACGTTGGATCAGTTCCGCCGTTCTGTCGACCAAATGTTCGAGAACTTCTACTCCTATCCGGCGCAACCCAATGTGTCCAGCACCCCCGCGGAGCGCACCTGGACTTTCAGCCCCGTGCTGGAGTCGGGCTGGACGGAGAATTTCCTGAACCTTCGGGCGATCCTTCCAGCAGTGAATGAAAGCGATGTTCGCGTCAGCGTGCAGAACAACCAGTTGGTGCTCGAAGGCGAGCGCAAGGCCCCGGAGTGGTTTGAAAAGAACGCCTACACTCAGCTGGCGTATGGCAAGTTCCACACGGCGGTGACGCTACCGGCCGGGCTAGACGTTGAACATGTGAACTGCCGGCTCCACAGCGGTGTTCTCGATATTCAAATCCCCATCGCAGAAGCCAGCAAGCCGCGGCAGATCCAGATCCAGACTGGAGAATCCCGCAAAGCCATCGGCGCGTAAGCAAGGCATGGGACGCCAAGGATCATCCCCTTTGCGTCCCTGATCCCCGACGTCTTCAGTGAAGCGACTCAGAAACAAATGACCTGGGAGTACCTGGTTCGAGAGTTCAGTGTGGAGGACAGCGGCAAGATCCTGCTGCTTGAGGAGTTCCTAAACGAAGTGGGAAAGGATGGCTGGGAACTGGTGAGCGTGGCTACAACGCCCACCTCAAACTTCACGCATCTGGTCTACTTCAAGCGGGCCAACAGCGTGGCCGCGCCCGCCCCGCCGTTCTAAGCGAACAGCGCCGCGCCGCGGGAAGAGAAAACCCTCGCGGCGCGCGGCGTTGTTCGCGTTTACTGAGGAAACCGCCAGCTAATTCGCCTGTGTGATGTGCGCGCGGCGATTCTTCTGCCAGCAATCTTCGTCGTGCTCGGTGCACACTGGCTTATCTTTGCCGTAGCTGATCACGGTCAACTGCTCGCCCGGCACGCCCATGCTAGCCAGAAAATCCTTGGCCTGCTTGGCGCGCGCGTCTCCGAGCGCTATGTTGTATTCTTCCGATCCGCGCTCGTCGCAATAACCTTCCACCTTCAGCTTGAAGTCCGGATACTGGCGGATGATGTCGCCCAATGTCTGTGCGTCGGTCTTAAGCGCACTTTGCGCATCCGGCCGGATGGTGTGCTTGTCATAATCGAAGTAGGCATCCTGAATACGATTCAACAGGTCTTGGATGCGGGCCCGAGTGGCTGCGTCCGGCATGCGGGACGGATTGTTCGAGGCACTCTGGTAAGGACTCGACGAGGAAGCCCTCGAGCCAGACGTGTTCGAACGGGTTTGTGGCGTCGTGGTCGCTACCGGCGCCGGGGTTTGCGGCGGCTTGGCAGCCACATTTTTCTTGCACGCCACAAAGGGAATGCATAGGGCAGTCAGGGCCGCGCAGGCCAGAAATCTTGATGTCATTCAGAAACCTCCAATGGGTAACGCACTTACAGAATAGCGGGGGCCGATTTCGAGAAGAATCCCGTCGGTACTGTATTTCCGGGATCGGGAATTCGCCTTATGCACCCTTATACAGGACTGGGCTTATACACCCGTTTTACATTCCTATACAGGAAGGACGCGATACCGGGGAGCTAGGAAGGGATCTATCTTAAGAATGGGACATCTGTCCGGACGGCGAAGTGTCTTGAGACGCGTCGGGCGGGTTCATAAAGAGGAATGATGCGCCAGCGGCCCGGACTGATTCTCGTGCTGGGATTTGGCGGCTTGCTGCTTCTCATGGCGGCCGCCGAGATCGCATCCCTCCTTTTGCTTAACACTCTGCGCCAGAATGACGCCCAACTGCAGGCCCGCTTCCTGGCTCGAAACCGCACGCTGGAACAGATCCGGTCGAATATCTACCTTTCTGGAACCTATGTAAGAGATTCCCTGCTGGCCCCGGAGGCAACCGGCGCCCGCGCCCAACTCGCCGCCCTGGACACGCTGCGCAAAGATATTGGTACGGCGCTCGAAAGCTATTCCCAATCGCTCGAGCCGGATGAGATCGCGCCCTTCCAGGCACTACGCTCCGAGATAGAGGCTTATTGGAAGGTTCTGGATCGCACCTTCGCCTGGACCACCGAGGAGCGCAACAAAAATCGAGATGCATTCTTCTACCAGGAGCTGGTTCCGCGGCGCACCTCCATGCTTCAGATCGCCGATCGCATCGAGGCGCTGAACGAGGACGCGCTCAAGCGCGGAGATGACAAACTAGGGGCGGTTTTCGCGCGCCTGCAGCTCGGGTTGATGGCCATGATCGCCCTGACGCTGCTCGGCGGAGCCGGCTTGGCGGGCCTCACTATTTTTCATATCCTGCGGCTGGAGGGCGAAGTGCAGCGCCGCTTGGAAGAAAGCGTGCACGCACAAGCCAGCCTCCAGGAGCTTTCCGCCAAGCTGGTCCGCGCCCAGGAGGAGGAGCGCCGTAACCTTTCGCGTGAGCTCCACGACGAAGTGGGCCAATCTTTTTCGGCGGTGCTGATGGAAGCCGAGAACCTGCTCGACCTGGACCCGCCGGCGCAAGTTCGCCAGCACCTGGAGGCCATCCGCGGCGTGGCCGAAAAAGGCATGAACGAAATCCGCAACATGGCGCTGCTGCTGCGGCCATCCATGCTGGACGACTTCGGCCTGGTGCCCGCGCTCGATTGGCAGGCGCGCGAGACCGCCAAGCGCACCGGCATGCGCGTACAGGTGTCCAGCGAAGTAGCCGACGAATTGCCCGAGGAACACAAAACCTGCATCTACCGCGTCGTCCAGGAAGCTCTAAACAACTGCGCCCGCCATGCCCAGGCCAGCGCGGTGCAAGTTGCGGTTCGCAGCGAATCCAACCACATTATGCTTAGCGTCCAGGACGACGGCAGCGGCTTCGATACCGTGCGCGTCCGCGGAATGGGCCTGCTCGGCATGGAGGAGCGTGTCCGGCACTTAGGCGGCACCTTCGGAATCGATTCCAGCCCGGGACGCGGAACACTGCTCCAGGTCAACCTGCCCCTCACGGCCTTGAACGGAAACGGAAAAAATGGAAAACGTTCGCATACTGCTGGCTGACGACCACAACATCCTGCGCGACGGCATGCGCCTGCTGCTCGAACGCCAGCCGGGCTTCGACGTGGTGGGCGAGGCCGGCGATGGCCGCGAAATCGTCGAGCTGGCTCGCGAACATCACCCCGACGTGATCGTGATGGACATCGCCATGCCCAACATGAACGGCATCGAAGCCACCCGGCGCATCGTCGAAAAAAATCCGGAAACCGGCGTGGTGATCCTCAGCATGCACTACGACGAAAGCTACGTGCTGCGGTCGCTCAAGGCCGGTGCCCGCGCCTACCTGCTCAAGGACGCTCTCAAGGCCGAACTGATTGCCGCCATCCGCGCGGTAGCCGAAGGCCGCTCCTTCTTCAGCCCCAAGGTCAGCCGCATTCTCCAGGAAGATTACGTCGAAGCCCTGGGCCGCAAGGATGCCGACGACAGCTACGAGCTGCTGACGGACCGCGAACGCGAGATTCTCCAACTGGTGGCCGAAGGTAAGACCAACAAGGAAATCGCCACCATCCTCAACGTCAGCCTCTACACCGTGGACACGCATCGCACGCACATCCTGCAAAAGCTCAACCTGCACAGCGTGCCCGAGCTCATCCTGTACGCGGTCCGCAAGGGAATCATTTCGTAATCCGCTTCGCGCCCCATCAAGGCCGCGCCTGCCGCGAGATCAATCCGCTACGATGGACTGCATGCGGACACTGTGGATAGCTCTGCTTCTTGCGACCGCCGCGCTGGCTTCCGACAAGGACGACATCCTCAAGCAGATGGATGCGCGTGCCGCACACTACGGGGATGTTTCCAAGCAAATCTGGAATTTCGCCGAACTCGGCTACAAGGAAAACCAGAGCGCCGCGCTGCTCAAAAGTGAACTCAAGCAAGCCGGCTTCACCTTGACCGAGAACGTCGCCGGAATCCCGACCGCATTCACCGCCACCTGGGGACAAGGCAAGCCCGTGATCGCGATCCTGGGCGAGTACGACGCCTTGCCCGGCCTTTCGCAGCAGGACACCGACGCCGACCGCAAGCCGCTCATCAACGGCGCACCCGGCCATGGCTGTGGCCACAATTTGCTCGGCACCGCATCGCTGTTCGCCGCCGTCACCGTCAAGGATTGGCTGGCGGCGAAGAAGATTCCTGGCACTATCCGCTTCTACGGAACTCCCGCCGAAGAAGGCGGAGGCGGCAAGATCTACATGGCGCGCGCCGGAGTCTTCCGCGATGTCGACGTGGTGCTCACCTGGCATCCGGGCGACTCCAACGTGGCCTCCAAGGAAAGCTCGCTGGCCATCACCGAAGCCAAGTTCCGCTTCTACGGCAAGCCGGCCCACGCGGCCGCCGCGCCCGACCTCGGCCGTTCCGCGCTCGACGCCCTCATGATCACCGCCAACGCCATCGAGTTCCTGCGCGAGCACGTGCCCGAATCCACCCGCATCCACTACATCGTCAGCAACGGCGGCGCGGCGCCGAACATCGTGCCGGATTTTGCCGAGCTGTTCCTCTACGCGCGCAATCCCAGCATGCCGGTGCTGGACGGCATCTGGGATCGCATCGTCGACTGCGCCCGCGCCGGAGCGCTGGCCACCGGCACCCGCATGGAGATGGAGCTGATCGACAGCGACTACAACACGCTGCCCAACGACGCGCTGTCCGCGCTCGTGGATAGCAATCTGCGCATGGTCGGCGGCGTCACCTACACCAAAGAGGAAGAGGAATTCGCCGAGAAGATACGCAAGACCCTCCCGCTCGATCACGCACTGCCCCTAGGCAGTCAGGAAAAGATCCAGCCGCCGCGCGACGGCTATTTCTCGGCCTCCACCGACGCCGGCGACGTGAGCTGGATGCTGCCCACTTCCCAACTGAACACCGCCACCTTCGTTCCCGGCATCCCCGCGCATAGCTGGCAAGCCACCGCCTGCGCCGGTTCGAGCATCGGACGCAAAGGCATGGTGGTAGCGGCCAAGACCCTGGCCCTGAGCGCCATGGACCTGTTCACCGATCCCGAGCAAGTGAAGGCCGCCCGCGCCAGCTTCGAGCAACGCCGCGCCGGCCACGAATACAAATCCCGCGTTCCCGCCGATCAAAAGCCGCCGCTGAATTATCGCGATAAGGAATAGAGATACGATGCCGCGGACAACCAAGAGAGAGACGCCATCAGCGCAGCCAGTGCGATCCGCACCAAAGCAAAGCAAGGAATATCGTCAACTCATGAAGCGCCTTAAGCATGTTCGCCCCGCCCGCACCTTTACGCGTGACGAGATGAACGAACGCTGATAGCTGCGCTGAGCGATTTATTCGTACCGCAGCGCCTCGGTCGGATTCAATTGCGACGCGCGATTCGCCGGCAACATTCCGAACACCACCCCCACCGTCAATGACACCGCGAACGCCACCGCGATCGACCAGGGCGAAATCGGGACCCGCAGATCATAGTCGAAAAGGTTCTGCGAAAAGATGCTCGCGCCCAGCGGAATCGCAATCCCCAGCAGGATTCCAATCAGCCCGCCTCCCAGGCTGATCACCACCGACTCGGTCAGAAATTGCTCCAGCACCGCCCGGCGCGACGCCCCCACCGCCATCCTTAACCCGATCTCGCGCGTGCGCTCGGTCACCGTCACCAGCATGATGTTCATGATCCCGATCCCGGAAATGATCAGCGCAATGGCCGACACCATGATCAGCACAATGGTCAACACCATCGCGATCCGCTGCGCCGCTTCGAGCAGACCCGCCAGATTCTGCACGTCATAGCGCGCCCCGGCCCGGTGCCGGCTCTCGATGATCTGCTTGATCGACGCCGTCAGCGCGGGCACATCGAAAGCGCGCCGCGCCTGAACGTACATCGGATCGATGCGCTCCACGCGTGTGAATAACTTGATCACCGGCAGCGGCATCAGCACCGTCTCGTCGGTGATTTCCGACATGCCGAAAGTGCTGGTCTTTTCTTTGAAAACTCCGATTACAATGAACTGCAAACCATACAGCTTGAGTTTCTGCCCCACCGCCGCCTGCGGCCCGCCATACAACCGCACCGCCAGTTTTTGGGTCAGCAGCACGACATGTTGCCGCTGCCGCACGTCGCTCTCATCCAGAAATCGGCCGGCCAGCAGTTCCATATTCCGTACCGGTGCGTATTGCTCGTCGGACCCGATCACCGAGACATCCTGTTCTTTGCCGTTGATCAGCAGGCGGCCGTAGTTGGTCATCACCCCGGTGGCAGCCACGATGCGGCTCCCCAATTGGTTCCGCACTGCTTCCACATCGGCCAGCTTGATGAAATCCGCATCCACCTGCGTCGAGTTGTTGGTTCCGGCCGAGTATTGCGCGTAGATCAGGTTCGAGCCGACCCCGCGAATCTGGTCCAGGATGTAGTCGCGGCTGGTGATGGAGATGGTGACCACCAGAATCACCGAGGCGTTGCCGATTACCAATCCCAGCGCCGTCAGAAAAGTGCGGAATTTATTGGCTTGCAGGGCTTGCAAGCTGAACCGGAGCGCTTCGCCAAAGTACATTTCGGTTGGAATGCATGCCCCCTGGGCATGTGCTGATTTCAGTATCGCTCAGGCTGCCGGCCCAGCACCTGATGCTACGCCCCAGAGACCTGATTGAGCAGCTTCTCGGCCTGCTCGCGCGGTGGATCGTCCGGCGTAAGATCGCTCTGGAGATAGTGATGCAGCAGTTCCTTGGCCTTTTCCAGGTTTCGTTTTTGCTCGATGTAAACCCGCGCGCGCGCGAAACTTACCACCGGGTTGTTGGGCGCCAGGCGCTCGGCATGATCGAAAGCCGCTTCGCTCTCCTGGATGCGTCCGCGCTTGGCCAGATATCTCGCCAAGTCGATCGCCCGGCCCACCTGGCGCGGAGCCAGTTCCATGGCCCGGCGCAATTGCTGCTCCGCCGTCTCGAACTGCTTGCGCTTGTCCGCCAATTGCGCTTCCGCGAAATGTCCTTCCGCCTCGTTGTGCGCCGCGATGCGCTTGGCTACCTGCTCGGCTTTGTCATACCCGCCGCCGAGGAATCCCGGCGCCTGCAAATAGTAATCGAATAAGTCGTTCAGCGCTTCGCCATTGTCCGGATCGAGCGCCACTGCCTTCTCAAAATATTGCCGCGCCTTGGAGGCATACATGGGAGCCGTCAGCGGGCTCGCGGTTTCAGCCCGGCGCCCGAACGCACGGCCCAGCCAATGTGCGTATTCCGAATTTTGGGGCTCCTGCGCCAGGGCTTTTTCGAACGCGTCGCTGGCCTTACGAAACTCACCCAGCATGAAGAAATCCCGGCCTTCCAGACAATAAACCTGCCCGTTGGGCCCCGGAACTGCCTTCAGCAATGCCAGCGATTCCCGATAGTTCGTTTTTTGATAAAGCTCTTGGGCCCGCTCCAGGCTGGACTGCCCAAACAACCCAGCGGCCCCCAGGACAATTAAAATCAAACCCCGCATCGATCCGTCCCCGAACCTTTTCGCTTTACGTTATTGTAACCTAGTCCCTTGTGGTCTACGCTGTACCTTTTGGATGCTTCTGTTGCCGGTTCGGGTACAAGCAGATAGCTAGCCCACAGAGGCGCGGGTGCACCTCATCGCGTCGGAGTAAGCTCGCCCGCGCCTTCGTTGTGGGCGATTTAGTTAGAAGTCTTGTGTGCCCCTCTTGCGTGGCAAGTTGCGGCCACGCGTAGTATGCTGAGAATTGAAGACCCAAAACCCCTGGGGAGGATTTTTGCCATGCTAGCCAAGTCGCGCTGGTTACTTTCGTTAGGATTTTTCAGCTTGCTCTATTTCACGAGCCCCGCCTGGGCGCAAATCACGGCCGTGGAAGGCCAAGTGACTGGCGCCGACGGCAAACCCGTCCAAAACGCCCAGATTCTCATCACACGCGAGGACATGAAGGGCACCTACAAAGGCGCCAAGACCGACAAGAAGGGCCACTACATTTACAACGGGCTTCCCAAGGGAAAATACACCATCAGCGTGCTGGTGGACGGCCAGGAGAGAGCGAAACAGGAACACATCCCGACCGCTTTGGGCGATCCGACTCCGGTCAACTTCGATCTGAAGGCGGGGGGCGCTGAAGCGGCTGCTGCCGCTGCCGAGACCGCCGACCGCAGCATGAGCAAGGAAGAGCGAGAAGCCCAGGAAAAACGCAGCAAGGCCAACGCCGAGGCCATAGCCAAGAACAAAGCCCTGAACGATTCCTTCAACGCCGGCAAAGAAGCGCTCGCCGCCAAGAATTGGGACGCCGCCATCGATGCCTTCCAAAAGGGTACCCAGATCGATCCTAACCAGCACGTTATCTGGGCCAACCTGGCGGACGCCTACATCGGTCAGGCTTCTACCAAGACTGGAGCGGACCAGCAGGCCGCTCTGGACAAAGGCCTGGACGCTTACCAAAAAGCCATCGCCCTCAAAGCCGACGACCCGGCTTATCACAACAACTACGCCCTCGCGCTGGCTCGCGCCAAGAAATTCGACGACGCGCAGGCGGAGCTGAATAAAGCCGCGGCGCTCGATCCGCCCAACGCCGGAAAATATTATTACAATCTGGGCGCGCTGCTGGTAAACAGCGGCCAGACGGCGGCCTCCGAGGCAGCCTTCAAGAAAGCTATCGAGGCCAACCCCGATTACGCCGATGCACAATTCCAATACGCGACCGCACTTTCCGCAAGACTGACCACCGGCGCGGACGGCAAAGTTACGGCTCCTCCGGGATTGCAGGAAGCCCTCGAGAAGTACCTCGCGCTGGCGCCAACCGGCCAGTACGCCGATGCCGCCAAGGGGATGCTTCAAATGATCGGCGCCAAGATCCAGACCAATTACAGCAATCCGAACGCCAAGCCGCCGGCCAAGAAGAAGTAATCTGGGCGCGCGCCTCGTCAGCGGACCGGCGTCCGTGGGTCCAGCGTATGCGCTTCGTCGATCGACCTTTGGGCGTCTTCTGCTTTGCCCTCGGCATTGAGTTGCCTGGCTCGCATCAGCAACGCTCGCGCCAACTCCTGTTTCGGTAACGGATCGCCGGGAGCAGCTTGCAGCACCGCTCGATAATCCTCAATAGCGTCCTCCAGCCTGCCACCCTTCAGCAGCGCATTGGCGCGATTCAACCGAGCGCCGGAATACCCAGGACGCAATTCGAGCGCGCGCTGATATTGCTCCAGCGCCTCGGCCGACCGTCCCGTTCCCGCCAGCGCCAGCCCCAGCATGTTGTGCGCATCGGCTCGATCCGGCCGCACCCGCACCGCCGTTCGCAGCGCCGCCTCCGCGCTTGCCGCATTCAGCCGCGACAGCATCACTACTCCCAGATTGAAATTGGCCTCGAAATCCAGCGGATCGCGCTCCAGACGATGCCGCATCACCGCCTCCTCCAATTCGCGACGCCGGTCTCCAGCGCCGCGCGGCAACAGCTCCAGCCACAGGTGCGCCATCTCGTCGGTGGACTGGTCGCCTGCGCTCACGCGCTTTGCAGGCTGGTTCGGAT
>DATJWJ010000207.1:0-11424 GCA_035501355.1 Bryobacteraceae bacterium
GTGTAACTTACGGCACTTGCATGCAGACTGCCAGAAGAGCAACTGTGAATTTGCCGTTATGCAGCCGGTCGAATCGTCGACAATTTGCCAGTGCGGTGACTAAACTCCGTCGGAAGCGCCCGCGCACGTGCCAATAAGAGGGTGAACGTGGTACCCGCATCTGCGATGCCACTTATGTATCAAGTCTTTCCTGTTCCTAACCGATTTAGGGATTAACCTTAGAAAAAATGGACAACCTCTTTGCCAATAGAGTTGTGATGTGGATCGCCGATCAGGCGCCTTCCGACAAGGTTTTCTTGAACCCCGAAGACGCCGCGACTATCGAGATTATCGCCATCACCAGATTTGCAATTGCTCTCGATCTGTTACGGAGTCGAAACCCGGACGCGATTCTGGTCAGACTTCCGTTGGCCGATTGTAACGCCGAAGAACTGCTGGGAGCCATCCGCGACCTTCGCGCAGAACTACCGGTGGTGCTGTATGAACCATCCACCATACGCAGGAGTGACGCCGAGTGCCAGCGCCTGGGCATCGCTCGCTACATCGCCAATGCGGTTCCTCCCTATTACCTGGGCCAAGCGCTTTTGGATGTGATGAACGGTGAGACGGAAAAGGTGAGTGAAGAAAGCCGGCCGGGGTCGCGCGACGGCGGAATCATGGTTGGGTCCAGCGCCTCAATGCGCCAGGTGGCGGAGATTATCAAACTAATCGGGCCGCGGCGCTGTACAGTCCTGATCACCGGGGATACGGGCAGCGGAAAAGAAGTGGCTGCACGGGCGATTCACGCGGCCAGCAATCGTTGTCAGCGGAGGATGGTCGCGGTGAACTGCGCCGCGCTTCCGGACAACCTCCTGGAAGCCGAGCTTTTTGGGCATACTAAGGGCGCTTTCACTGGTGCTGTGAACGCCCGAGTGGGGCTGTTTGAACAAGCCCATCGCAGCACCATTTTTCTGGACGAGATCAGTGAGCTTCCCATGTCGCTGCAAGCCAAACTGCTGCGGGTGCTGCAAGAACGGGAGATTCAGCGTATCGGCAGTTCCAGACCCGTACCGGTGGATGTGCGTGTGATCGCCGCATCCAACACGAATCTTCTGGAGGCGGTCGCGAATCAGCGTTTCCGAGAGGATCTGTACTATCGACTGAACGTAGTGGCCCTGCAGATCCCAGCATTGCGCGAACGCGCCACTGACATTCCCGAGCTGGCCGAGTACTTTTTGGCCCGGATCGCCGATCAGGAAGGCGGCCCGGCGAAGACGCTTTCTGGGGAAGCTCTCGCCGTGCTGGTGCGCTACAGTTGGCCGGGCAACGTCCGGCAGCTCGAGCACGCTCTGGAGTCGGCGGTGGCTTTAAGCGGCTCACGAACCGTTCTATATCCGGGCGATTTCGTACTTCCCGTACGGCCTCATCTGTCCGGTATCTCCGGCATCGACGTGCCGGAAACCGGGATTGACTTCGAAGAACTGATCGCCAACATCGAGCGGCGATTATTGGAGCGAGCGCTGGCCCGGTCCGGCGGCAACAAATCCCGCGCGGCGGATCTGCTGAAGATGAAACGGACTACGCTCATTTCCAAGTTCAAAGCCCTGGACGTCTGCGCGTGAATCAAGTATGGCTTCGGCTCAAGTAGTCGCGCCCGTCCAGACCACCCGCTCCGCTAACGGCCTCACGGTGCAAAATTGGGGCGAAATGGCAGTGCCGCTCGCGGTGCTGCTGATCGTCGTAGCGCTCATCACTCCGCTACCCAGCTTTCTGCTGGACTTCCTGATCGTCATGGATCTCATGATGTCGGTGATAGTGATGATGGTGGCGATGTACATCGGGCGCCCCGTGGAGTTCAGCGTGTTTCCTACTGTGCTGCTCCTGCTGACGCTGTTTCGCCTGGCGCTGAACGTCTCCTCCGCGCGGCTTATTCTGCTGAACGGAAACACCGGGACGGCCGCGGCCGGACACGTAATCGAAGCTTTCGGCAGCTTCGTGGTGGGCGGGAACTACATTATTGGCGCGGTCATATTCTGTGTCCTGATCGCCATTCAATATGTCGTAATCAATCACGGTTCGGTGCGTATCTCGGAAGTGACCGCGCGTTTCACGTTGGATGCGCTGCCGGGTAAGCAAATGTCGATCGACGCCGATCTGAACGGCGGACTGATCGACGAGACCGAAGCCAAGCGCCGCCGCAAGGACTTGAGCGCGGAAGCGGAATTTTATGGGGCTATGGATGGCGCCTCCCGGTTCACCCAGAGGGACGCCATCGCCAGCATCATCATCACGGGCGTGAACATCATCGCCGGATTTTTGATCGGCGTGTTCCAGCACGATATGGATTTGAAGCGCGCCTTGCAAACCTATACTGTGCTGACCATAGGCGATGGCCTGGTGACGGTGATCCCGGCGCTGATGATCTCGATTTCGGGCGGCCTGGTGATTACGCACGCCAGCTCGGACGCGAAACTCGGGGCGCTGTTCGACAAACAGGTGTTCGGCAGAGCCGAGCCGCTGATGCTGGCGAGCGGAGTACTGCTGGCTCTAGCAGTTTTTCCAGGGCTGCCGACGCTGCCTTTTCTGGCACTGGGGGGCGGGTTGGGCCTGGTGGCACTGCAGAAACAACGCCGGCGAACCAGCGCGGCGGTCGCGACCAGCGCGGGCGAGAAGCCTGCCAAGGAAAGCGTCGAGAGCCTGCTCCAGGTAGATCCGCTTTCGATTGAAGTAGGGCTGGGCTTGGTCAAGTTAGTCGAGGGCGGCTCCAAGTCGCCGTTGCTGCAGCGGATCACGGGCATTCGGAAAACCTTAGCGTCGCAGCTTGGCTACCAGATGCCGTCCATCAAAGTGAACGATAATCTGTCGTTGCGGTCGCGCGAGTATGCCATCTTGTTCAAGGGTGTTGAGCTGGCCCGCTACGAGTTGCCTAGCGGCCAGGAGCTCGCGATACCGAATGCGGAAGTACGCGGCGGCGTAGAAGGCACGCCCACCAAAGATCCGGCATTCGGACTGTCCGCGTTGTGGATTCCCACCAGCCGCGCGCCCGCCGCTCGATCGCAGGGCTACACGGTGGTGGACGAAGTTAGCGTGCTAGGCACGCACCTCTCCGAACTCGTGCGCCGCCACGCGCACGAATTATTCAGCCGCCAGGATGCCAAGAACTTCTGTGACCGCGTCGCGCAAAGTAATCCCAAGGTGGTGGAAGACTTGGTTCCCAAGCTGTTATCGCTGGCGGTGGTGCAACGAGTGCTTCAGAATCTTTTGCGCGAGCGGGTGCCGATTCGCGATTCGGTGACCATCCTGGAGGCGCTCAGCGAAGGAGCACAGATGACTAAGAATCCGGTGTTGCTCACCGAATACGTACGCCAGGCCATCCGCCGAACCGTGGTAAAGGCGCACTTAAGCCCGCAGCACGAGATCGCCGCGTACCTGACGGAGCAGGGCATCGAGCAGGTCGTCGAGTCGGCCGTCGAGCATAGCGAGAATAACAGTGTGCTTGGCCTGGCCCCGCAAACCGCGCGCGATATCGTTTCGCAGTTCTCGCGCAGGATCGAGAGGCCGGATTCCTCGGCGGTTGTCATCGCCTCGCCGGCCACTCGGTATTTCATAAAGCAATTGCTGGAAACCGCGTTTCCGGATGTAGCGGTTCTTTCGCATAGTGAGGTTCCGCCGGAGGTGAAAGTAAAGTCACTGGGTGCGATTGGATGAGGACTAACGCGTGATGAGGAGATATTGCAATGAATGAGACGGAACAAACCACCGACGTATTCGCGAAATCGGAGGCTGCCCAGGAAACACGGCCAGCGGAGGAAGCGGCTGCGTCGGGCACTTTCAGCGCCGCGCCGCTGCTCATGGACATTAAGCTGGATGTACGCGTGCGGGTAGGTCGCGCGCGGCGAAATCTTCGCTCAATCACGCAGCTCGCCAGCGGCTCGGTGGTAGAGTTGGACTGCTCGGTCGACGACCCGGTTGAGATCGTGGTGAATGACCGCGTGATCGCCGAGGGCGAGATCGTCGTGGTCGGAGGGAACTACGGAGTGCGCATCACGCGGATCGCGGGAAGTGAAGCAGCCGAGACAAAACTTGGAACCGAACAGGAGCTCCGGCGGCTTTCGGACCGGCTCAGATGAGCGACATCGTTTCCTTAAGCAGTGTCGGTAATGTGCCGTCGGGCTCGCAGGTGCAAGTGGAGCACTCTCGCGCCACCGGTGAGTCCGCTTCTGCCGGCCCATCGGGCTCTGTTGCGGCCACGGGATCGCAGGAAGATTCCATCGTGTTGTCCACCGCCGCGGGGCTGGTTCAGCAAGCTGCGAGCGCAGGAGCCGCCGACCGGGCAAGCCGAGTCCAGCAACTCAAGCAGCAAATTGAAAGCGGAACGTACGGTCTCGATCCGGCTACGATCAGCAGTGCCTTAATTGGCGCGACGATCGCCGGCGAGTGAACGATTAACCGGCCCAATCCTCAATCAGAAACCCTCTGCGCGACCCGGTGCTGACGATTTGCCCGTCAAAGCCGCCCTTACCGTTCAGAGTGCACGCGACCTTCTGGTCGGCGGCGTGGTCCAGCTTGATGATCTGGCCCACCTGAAGCTGCAGCAGCTCCGTCAATCGTATTTCTGACGGGTCCAGCCAGATATCGAGCGTCACCTGGGCCGACATCATCAGCTCCATGATTTGTTCCGAAGAGCCGCCCGGATTGGCGATAAGTTCAGGATCGGCCTGCCGTGCATTCTGCGATTCGGCGAAAAGGCCGGCGGGTACGGCTAGCGTCAATTTTCCAGTGCAATCCGCGACGCGAATGTCGAAACCGACGCTACACATCAATTCGGTGCCAGGAAGAACTCGCGAGGGTGTTGGCTCCACTTCCACGGTGAGGGCTTCGAGTTGCGTCTGAGTCAGCGGCGACCACGCTCGGAATACCTCCGACAGGATCAGGCGGAACAAGAGCGTGACAACCTGCAACTCGATTTCTGTCGGCTTGCGGCTGGGTGCGGCGAATGCGCCGGCCTGGGCTCCGAGCGCGATGCCAATCAACGGAAACAGAACGTCGTAATCGGCGCGAACCAGCAGTTTGCGTTCGTGCTGCTTCGTGAGAACCGCGGCGAAGCAGGAGCGCTCATCATCGTTCAAGAACTCGCTGAAAACGGCATTCGAAGCGCCGGTAAACGCGACATTGACGGAAGAGCGAAGGAAGGCCGAAAGATTCATGGAAAGGTCGCGCGCGAGCGTCTCGTTTACGAGGCGCAACTGGTCGGCATAGGCGCCCTGCCATTGACTAACCTTATTGAAATCCGCCTTGATCCATTGCGATTCCATGATGAAGTGTAAGTCCTAAATCGGCCGTTTCATCGAGAGTCTTTATTTCGCCGTATTTTCGACACTCGAGTGTTGTAACTAAGACAGGCTCGGCGCATAAGCTGTTGAGAATCGCGCGAAATCCGATGGCGTCGAAATTGCGAGCGAGACTTAGCATGCTGCCCGCCTGTCTACGAGCGGCCGGCCATCTGAGAAGCGGCTATGAATTTAATTGAGAGCGCGCCTAGCAAGATTTCCGGACGGCACAAGGCCGCGATCTTGCTCGTCACACTGGGCGAAAAACTGGGCGGCGAAGTGCTCATGCGTTTGAACGACGAGGAAGTGAAAGCGGTGAGCAAGGCGATCGCCAGTTTGCCCCAAGTGGGTCCTAATGAGACTGAGTCGGTGTTGGAGGAATTTTCTCAAGCGATATCGCAAAACGTGCCGCGTGGAGGAACCGACGTTGCCAAGCGGCTGCTGGTGAACGCCTTCGGTCCGGTGGCCGCGCAGCATATCGCCCAGCTCTTGCCGGCCGCGGGAAGCCAGGGCGCCGACTCGCTCCAGCGCGTGGATCCACAACAGTTGAGCCGCTTTGTGGAAGCCGAGCACCCGCAGACTATCGCGTTGATCCTTTCACACCTCGCGGCGGAACGTGCTGCGTCTCTGCTGGCAAATCTCAGTCCGCAGGTACGCTGCCAGGTGATTCTCAGGATCGCGCAACTGGACCGCGTTTCGCCGGACATCGTCTCTCGCATTTATTCAGTGATCAGCGACAAACTGAAGTCGCTGGGAGAGATGCGAACAGAAGCGCGCGGCGGCCCTCGCACGGCCGCCGAGATCTTGAACCGCTTGGAGTCCGGGGTCAGCGAGGAGATTCTCGGAAACATGACTAACGACGAGCAATCCCTGGCCGACGTCATCCGCAACTTCATGTTCACGTTTGAAGACATCATCCAATTGGACTTGAATGCGATGAAGGAAGTGGTAGCCAAAGTGGATCGCAAGCTGCTGACGGTCGCGCTGAAGGGAACCAGTGAGCCACTGATGAATCATTTCCTGCAATGCATGTCGCAGCGCGGCGGAGAGATGTTGCGGGAAGACATGGAAGCCACCGGTCCCCTCAAAATCCGCGATGTTGAGGCTGCCCAAAAGCAGGTCCTGGCGGTGATCCACCAGCTCGAATCGGAAGGGACGGTCAGCTTGCGAGGCGGCGGGGGGGATCAGTATGTCTGAGGTATTGCCAGGAAATCCGTCGTTGTCGGCCCCGGTGCCGTGGCGGACGGTCGACCTGGCAGTTCTGCGGAAGGACGCCGGTGCGGCCGCGGAAGATGAATTGGAACGGCGGATCGAACAGGTCCGGCGGGAAGGGCAAGAGGAAGGTTACCGGTTCGGGCGCGCTGACGTCCAGCGGTTGCTTCCGTCCACACTCGAGAACATTTCCACGACCTTGGCGGAACTGGAGCGAGTGCGGCAGCGGCTGCGTGAAGAAGCCTTGCGCGAACTGGTTCGGCTGGCGATCACGGTGGCCGAGCGTGTGATCCATCGTGAGACAGTCGTGGATTCCGGTGCAATGGCGGGACTGGTGAAAGCCGCGCTCTCGAAGCTGCAGTCGCGCGAGATCAGCCGAGTGAGAATGCATCCGGCCCAGGAATCCACCGTCTCGAAGACGCTCGAGGAATGCGGAGCGCCAGCCAATCTGGTGCTGATGGCGGATTCAAGCCTAAGCTCCGGCGATCTGCTCTTCGAAACGTCGCACGGTGTGCTGGATGCGTCCATAAGTACGCAGTTCCGGGAGCTGGAGCGCGGTTTGATGGACAAGCTCGGGAGCTAAGGCTCCTCGCGACTCCATCCCGCGATATACGATTCCGCGGCCAGGTTCTCCAATTGGCGCGCCTCTTCGTATCGCCAACGTTCCAATCTTCGCGCCTTCAATTCCTCGAGCAGCCGCAGGCGTAGCTTGGCGGCGGCAAATATTTTCTGTTGAGCAGCCATGTTGTCCTGGATGCGCACCCGAGCAGCGGTGAGCTTCTCGATCTCCTTGCGTAGGCGCAGCCCGTATGCTGCCGCAGCTCGCAGATCGCCACCCTGAAGGCCCGGCAAGCCCTCGAGAGACATCGAAAGAGCGGAGCGCTCGCTTTGGAGCCGCGCGGCCATCAATTCCAAGCGATCCTTTTCCTGGATCAGGCGCTGGAGCCTAACTTCCTCGCGCGTGAATTCAATTGCTCGCCAGCGGAGAATCTTCTCTAACGAAAAATTAAATTGGGCCATCCGCCGCCTCTTCTATCCCAGAGCAGCGGCCAGTTTCCCGAGCCTCTGGCGGGTTTCCAGATACGGGGAGACGGCATGCGAATCCTGCTTCAGAAAATTCAGGATCTCAGGGCGGCAACGAATGGCAGCGTCCAGTCGGGGATTGGTTCCCGATGTATAGGCGCCGAGTTGAATCAGGTCCTGTGAATCGTGATACAGCGCCAGAGATTCGCGCAGCTTCTGTATTTGAGCCAGGTGCTCTGGTGCCGCCACCCGCGGAGTGAGCCGGCTAAGCGATTGCCGGATATCGATAGCGGGGTAGTGGCCTGCAGTGGCGAGTTCTCGCGACAGGATGAAATGGCCGTCCAAAATGCCGCGGACCGCATCGCAGATCGGTTCGTTGAAATCGTCGCCTTCCACCAGAACCGTGAAGAAGCCGGTGATGGAGCCTTTCTTGAAATGGCCCGAGCGCTCGAAGATCTTCGGCAGCATGGCGAAGACCGACGGTGTGTAGCCCTTTTGGCTGGGAGGCTCGCCCGCTGCCAGCCCGATTTCGCGCTGCGCCATCGCCAGACGTGTGACCGAATCCACCACCAGCAGGACGTTCTTGCCTTGATCGCGAAAATATTCGGCGACGGCCAGCGCGACAAAGCAAGCTCGGATGCGAAGCGGCGCTGGACGATCGGATGTCGCCACCACCACCACGGACCGCTTGCGGCCTTCCGGCCCCAGCTCGTTATCCAGGAAAGCGCGCACTTCGCGATTGCGTTCGCCCACCAATGCAATGACGGTGACATCCGCGTCATTGTGCCGTGACATTGCACCCAGCAGCGTGCTCTTGCCGACTCCACTGCCGCCGAATATCCCCACGCGCTGCCCCTTACCGCAAGGCAGCAGGCCGTCGATGGCTCGAATGCCGGTGACCAGCGGTTCGCTGATATGTTCCCGTTCGAGCGGGCACGGAGCCGCCGCGTACAGCGGGTAGGTCTGGGATGCCTCGACGGGCGGGCCGCCGTCGATAGGCTGGCCGAAGCCATCCAGAACGCGGCCGAGCAGCGCGGGCGAAACCCGCAACTGGGACTCGTTCTTGCGGGCAATCACCCGGTCGCCTAGCTGGAGGCCATCGATTTCTTCGAGCGGCATCGACAGCACGCGTTGGTTGCGGAACCCCACCACCTGTGACCGAATGGTGCGGCCGGAGGCGGTGCGCACTTCGCAGAAGTCGCCAATCGAGGTCACTGGACCGCGGGACGCAATCAGCAATCCCACCATTTCCGTTACCTCGCCGATCCACGGCAACAGCTCGATTTCCGAAACCGACGAAGCCAGATGCTGGATCAATGAACCTGCGCTCATGCTATTTTGCCAGCCTGTCGCTCATGCCGCGGTCGATTTCACTAAGATCAGCTTCCACGGACGCGTCAAGTTTTACGCCGCATTCAAAGGCCACTTCTCCGGGTTTGAGGTTGCGATCTGCTAATACCAGAAGATTGCCGCCAGCCTTGTTCTGATCCAGGCACCGCCGCAGACTGGTTTCGAATCCCGCATGGACGCGCGCCCGGCTGATTTCTTGCGACTTGAGCTTTGAAAACGCCGCCCTGAGCAGGCCCGCAAGGATGTCCGGATCCACTGCAACTTCGCGGCAAACCACGCGCGAGGCGATCGTAATTGCCAGTTGGACGACGTCGTTGGTAGCATGCTCTCGGATGTTTTCGCGTAACTCGGCCAGTTCAGCGACGGCGCCGGCTACTTTTTGGATGGCCGGCAACAGCTCTTGCTCAGCTTCTTGATTGGCGGCCGCAACGCCACTGGCGAAGCCATCCCGCCGCGCCAGCTCCAAACGGTTCGCAGTCTCGAACTCCCGTTGAGAAGCTTCACTCGCTCGTTGTGTTCCACTCAGCGGCTTGGCGTTCCGCCAAAGAACCGGCCGTGCGGTGCTGTCGAGTTTTCTCAGAATTTCACCAGGCATGCCGAGGCGGCCTCAAGAGCTAATTTCTTTCTTCCGCCAGCCACCCGCGAACCACTCCCGCCCACGCCTCCGGATCCTTCTTGGAGTTGTCCTGCAATTGGGCGAGCAGCAACTCCGATTTGGTCGGCATGAGCGCAGGAAGAGTGGAAGCCGGCTGGAGCGTACTCGCGACGCCTGCGGACAGCGCGGGGGTAGGACCTGCGGCGGGCAGTGCAGCCTGAATCGGAACCTCGGCCACGGCCTTCCTCCGGCCGAACGCCAGGAACGCCACCAGCAGCAAGAGCACGACAGCTCCGCCGGCGCCATAAAGGATAGCGGGTTTCTTCTTGAGCGTTTCAACCGACAACACCTCATCCGTTTTTTTGGAAGCGGGCGCGTTGTCCGCCGGGGGCTCCGGGTTGAGACTGGCGTCAAACGGCAAGGCCTCGACCGTGAGCTGATCGCCCCGCTCGGAATTGAGCCCAACCAGCGCGCCAACCAGGCTTTGAATCGCCTTCAGTTTTTCGGGATCCGGTGGCAGCACCACGCGATGCGTTTGTTTGCCCTGACCCTCCAGCTTGGTCCCTTGATCCACCAGGACCGCGATGGACAGCTTCTTAATCGAGCCTTGCGGCATCTTGAGATGTTTGACAGTGCGGCTGGATTGATAGGTGATGCTTTCGGTTCGCCGAGCCGAGTTGGTGGTTGTTCCAGTTGGCCGGGTCGCGACTTGCTTGGGTGGATCGGCGCCTGCGGCTGATGCGGCTGGTGCGGCCGCGGGCGTTGATGCGGGGGTGGTCGCGGCTGGTTGAGTCGGGGCGGGCGGCGTGATGGCGGCCGTGGCCAGCGTTGGCAGATTGGCGGCGGTGCCGGGCGGAACCGGACCAGGCCGCGTGCTTCCGTTGGTGTCCTCAGTCTTTTGCGACGTGAGCATAACGGACTTGCTGGGATCGAAGGTCTCTTCGCTCTGTTCGCCGCTGGTCATGTCGACGTCGGCCGAGACACCGGTGCGAAACTTGTCCGCGCCGAGCAGCGGCTCCAGGGTGTTGTTGATCTTGACAGCCAGATCGTGCTCCACGGCCTGCCGGTATTCGAGCGCGGCCTCGGTCACCTGGACGCCATCGTCCAGCGAATTGCGGCGCGGCTGGCTCAGCAGGTTTCCGTTCATGTCGACGACGGAGACCGCTTCGGGAGTCAAACCCTCTACCGCATTCGAGACCAGATTTCTGATCGCGAGCACGTTCTGCGCAGACAGCCGCCGGCCTGGACGCAAGCCAACCAACACGCTGGCTTTGGCGGCCTCACGCGATTCCGTAAATACGGACTCTTTGGGCAGGGTGACGTGCACCCGCGCCTGCTCCACTTCCGCCAGAGCCCTTACGGAGCGCTCCAGCTCTCCTTCGACCGCGCGGCGATAGTTTACGTGCTCGGCGAAATCAGTCATGCCGAAATTGGTTTTGTCGAAGATCTCGAAACCAATTCGCCCGGTTTTGGGAAGCCCCAGCCCCGCCATTTCCAGGCGCAGTTCCGGGACGCGAGCCTCCGGCACCAGCACGGCCGCCCCATTGTCGGCGACCCTGTAGTCAACGCCGGTTTCGCGCAGCTTTTGGACAATCGCGCTGGCGTCCTCCGGCGAGAGCGAAGAGTACAAGGGCCGCATCCCGCTTTCGCGCTGGTAGTGAGACAACCAGACGACGCCGCCCACAACCGCCAGCGTGCAGATGGCGATGGTGATCAGCTGGCGCGGGCTTAACGCGGATAGAAGTTTTTTCGCTTGGTCCATGTTTGTTGGGAAGAAAATCAGCTCAGAGCTGCATCCTCATGACTTCCTGATAAGCTGAAACCACTTTGTTGCGGACCTGCATGGCTAGCTCGAATTCAAGGGACGCGCGCTGAGTGGCCAGCGCTACCGAGTGCAGCTCTTCGTTGCCGCCGTTGAGAAAACTGTTTACGGCT
>DATJWJ010000208.1:0-37355 GCA_035501355.1 Bryobacteraceae bacterium
CCGTGCTTCTCCAGCTCCAACATTCACGTTTACGGTACCGTTTCGAGATTTACCCGCGGGTCCGCTGCTGACGGAAGTGACCTCGCCGGTGTCCTGGGCCTGCAACTCCAGCGTCAATCCGACCATGTTTCGCGTGCTTCATGTCGAGAATGTGGTGAAACGATACAACTCGTGCACGCTCGCGCCCATCGCAACCATCCCAGTGCCCGATCTTCCTCTTCAGATCCGAGTCACGCCCGATGGTTCCCAAGCCATCGTGACCAGCTTTAGCGGAGCCATCACGTTTATCAACACTGCTACCAATGCGGTATCGGGTTCGATCCGCGTTCCAACCGATCCGAACTTCGCTCCCTCTGGAATAGCAATTGCCCCGGACGGCAGCTATGCGCTCGTGTCGAACTATCCCGCCACGACAAATACTGCGTATTCGTATCTGTCGGTGGTTGATATTCCGAGCATGAAGATCACCTCCAAGATTGCTTTGGCTATCGAAGGTCCGGAATCCGTTTTCATCAATCCGGACGGAACACTCGCCTGGGCTGTACATCCGTGGGATAACGCCGTCGAGGTGGTGGACATTTTAACGGGCGCCATCGTGGAAGAGCTCAAGCTGACTGAGCCTTTTAGCATTGTGTTCAATCCCACCGGAACCAGAGCCTTCGTCTCCAGCGGAGCTGGCTCGGTCGAGGTGTTTGACACATCAACATATCAAGTGATAAAGACTGTTCCGGCAGACTCGGGTGCGATGGATCTCCAAATCACGCCGGACGGAGCCTATGTTTACGTCAACAACAGCTTGGCTCAGTCCATCACCGTAATCGACGCCCAGTCTCTTAACGCCACAACCACGAACATTGGCGCCATGCCTCAAGGCTCGGCGCTGGTAGCATCGCAATAAAGCAGACGTCCGAGTCCTAAGCTCGACCCCGCTGACGAGTGCGCCAAGCATGCTAACCTGCCTCGTTGGAGGTTCCCGGTGCTCCGATCGTATTTGCGAGTACCGGCCGCGCGTTTCTTTGCGCTTGCTCTTCACGCCAAGCCGGCCATCTACCTTCATCAGGTGCTCAAATGCAGTCAGCTATTATGCGTCGGGCTTGGCCGGGGGATCGATCGCCCAAGGATCGCTCTTCTCGATATTCGGCTCCGCACTGGGGCCCCCGAACTCGGAGCAATTCCGTGATGCTTCCAGTGAGAATATCGATCACCTCCACGACGTTTTAGCATTGTGTTCAATCCCACTGGAACCAGAGCTTTTGTTTCCAGCGGAGCCGGCTGGGTGCCTGTGATTGATACCTCGACCTATGCGACGATCCAGAGCGTTGCCGCCGGTCCTGGGGCGATGGATCTTCTGATGTCGCCTGACGGAAGCTACGTTACGTCAACAACAGTCAGACCCCGTCGGTTACTACAATCGACACTCGGACCCTGACCAGTACCACCACCGATATTGGGGGGACGCCAGAAGGCGCGGCACTGGTGCCGACGAAATAAAGGCGCACTAGCCGCCCATAGGCGATCGCCGCAGCGCCAGGACGCTGTGACCTTGCCACTACACTGGTAGAGCATGCCCGCAAAACCGGTACTGGTCTTCGACGGCCGCTGTGGATTTTGCCGCATTTGGATCGACTACTGGAAGCAAATTACCGGACCTGCGGTCGACTATGCGCCCTTCCAGGAAGTAGGCGCGAATTTCCCCCAGATTCCTCCTGAACAATTTAGTCAAGCCGTCCAATTGATCCTCGCGGACGGCCAGGTGCTGTCGGGTGCGCGCGCCGTCTTTGCGACGTTGTCTTACGCGGGCGTGCGCTGGCTTGAGTGGCTCTACCATCATGTTCCCGGATTCGCTCCAGTTTCCGAAGCAAGCTATCGCCTGATAGCCGCACACCGGAATTTCTTTTATCAAGTGACGCGCTTCACCTTCGGGCGCCGCGTCGCACCGCTGCGCTATGCCCGCGTGGAATGGTTGTTTCTGAAGGCGCTGGCCTTGATCTATTTCTGCGCGTTTGCATCTCTGGCGGTTCAGATCACTGGCCTCGCGGGCGCAAGAGGCATTCTGCCGGCCGGACATTTTCTCGCGGAAGTGAAGAACGCTTTCGGCGCGCGTGCGTTTTCAATTGCGCCCGGCATTTTTTGGTTTGCCTCCAGCGATGCCTTCTTGCGAGCGGCTTGTTGGACGGGCGCGGGCATTTCATTGATCCTGCTTTTCGGCCGCCTGGAGCGGCTGGCGCTGGTTTGTCTCTACGTGTTGTATTTGTCGCTCTCCACCATCGGCCAAAATTTCTTGAGCTTCCAATGGGATGCCCTGCTACTGGAAGCGGGGGTTCTCGCGATCTTTCTGGGCTCTTCGAAATGGATCATCTTCCTTTTCCGCTGGCTGCTGTTCCGGCTCATGTTTCTTTCGGGCGCCGTAAAGCTGATGAGCCACGATGTCTCCTGGCACGGCCTGACCGCGCTCAGCTTTCACTACATGACTCAACCGTTGCCTACGCCGCTCGCGTGGTATATGTTCCAAGCCCCGCCTGCATTCCAGCGAGCGTCCACATTGGTGGTACTTTTCGTCGAGCTGGCGATTCCATTCCTGGTTTTAGGGCCGCGCGTGTGGAGAAGCTTCGCCGCAGTGGTGTTGTTGACATTTCAATTGTTGATTTTCCTGACTGGCAACTATGCCTTTTTCAATTTGCTGACCATGGCGCTGTGCCTGTTTCTGTT
Source organism: Bryobacteraceae bacterium (assembly GCA_035501355.1). GTDB lineage: Bacteria > Acidobacteriota > Terriglobia > Bryobacterales > Bryobacteraceae > Palsa-89. The sequence goes on from DATJWJ010000208.1 coordinate 2,710, forward strand.
CGACGATGCCAGGCTGGCCAAGGTACGTGTCGGAGCCCGCACAAAGCGCACCCTTCCCGCCCTGGCCAAGGTGGTCGCCGCCGTCATCCTGCTGGTAAGCGGCCTGGAGCTGTGGGGCATGTTCGCCGCGCGCGTCGAGGCGCCGAATTCCATTCTGGGCTCGATAGCCCCTTTCGGAATCGTGAACACATACGGCCTGTTCGCCGTCATGACCACCGAGCGTCCCGAGATCATCGTCCAAGGCTCCAACGATGGCAGCACTTGGCTCAATTACGAGTTTCCGTATAAGCCTGGCCCGCTCGAGCGCGCCCCGCGCTGGGTGGCGCCTTATCAGCCGCGCCTGGATTGGCAAATGTGGTTCGCGGCGTTGTCAGGCTACCGCTCCGAACCCTGGTTTGTGAATTTCATGGTGCGGCTGCTCCAGAATTCGCCCGATGTAACCGGCCTGCTTTCGAAGAATCCGTTTCCCGCCGCGGCGCCCAAGTATGTGCGCGCGCTGTTATTCGATTATTCGTTTACCGATTTTGGCGAGCGCCGGCGAACTGGCGATTGGTGGAAACGCCGGCCGCGGGGAATTTATCTGCGGCCGATTTCGCTCCAGGATATCTCGCTAGTGCCGGAGGTAACGCGCTGAACTACTTGATCACCAGGAATCCGGTCTCCACGCGGTCATTGGCGATGCGGTTCCACATCACTCGCGCCCGTCCCACGGCGACGGCATGCTGGAACTCCACTTCCTGGCCGGCGTGCAGCGCCGTGTAGGGATGCTCGGCGCGGAAACCGCTGGTGCTGTAATCCAGCAGTTGGCCGTTGACTTCCTGCGGCGACGGATCGGCAAACGAGAGCTTTAGCGCGCCACGTCCGGGATGGCGACGTTCCGAGCGGCGATCTTGAGCGCTTGGCATAATGGCCGCGGCAACCCGTTAGGAAACGCAGGATGGCCGCACCGCCTCCCTTCCATAAAGCTTCAGTTTCCGGCTGAGCGTGCGCCGTGAGATGCCCAGCAGGTCCGCGGCGCGCTGTTGATGGCCGTGTGTCTGAGCCAGCACGCGCAGGATCATGCTCTTTTCCATTCCGTCCAGATCGGAGGCCGAGGGAATGGTAATGACCGTCGAGGCTTCGCTGAGCCGCCTGGGCTGCGTCAACAGCAGATCTTCTGCGGCGATTTCTTGATCGGGCGCCAGCACCGCGGCCTTGGTGACCACGTTCCGCAGCTCCCGAACATTTCCGGGCCATTTGTGCGCCTGAAGCGCCCTCAGCGCGCCGCTTGAAAACGACAAGCGCGGGTTGGATTGCTGCAGAAAGTGCTCGGCCAGCGGCACAATGTCCTCCGGACGCTCGCGCAGCGGCGGAACCTGTAAGCAGATCTGCCCCAGCCGATGATATAAATCCCCGCGGAACCGCCCGGTTTCAACCATTCCTTCCAAGTCCTGATTGGTGGCCGCCACCACCCGCACGTCCACACTGACCTTACGGACGCCGCCCAGCCGGTAATAGGCCACACCGTCCAGCACACGCAGCAGCTTCACTTGCATGCGCGGTTCCAACTCGCCGATTTCATCCAGAAACAAGGTGCCATGATTGGCCAGCTCGAAGAGCCCCGGTTTGGGAGAATCCGCTCCGCTGAACGCTCCTTTTTCGTAACCGAACAACTCGCTCTCCACCAGATGCTCGGGAAGCGCCGCGCAACTGACGTCCACCCAGGGTTTGGCGCAGCGCAGAGAGAAATGATGGACGGCGCGCGCGATCAGCTCCTTGCCCGAGCCGCTCTCGCCGGTAATCAAAACCGCCGCGTTCGTTTGCGAGATGCGCTGGACCAGCTCCAACAGCTGCGTCATGGCGGGACTTGACACGATCGCTTGCATTCCCAGGAACGTATTGACTGGCGAGCCCATTGTCCGCTACTTCGCTTTTCGGCGGCTTTGAGGCAAGATTGCATAGTACTTCGGTTTAGAACTATCGGTCGAAGCACCGATTTCATGTACGGGCAGGTCCTCCCGGATTCGGACAGATTATCCAAGCCTGGCGCCGGCGCGACATTTTGTCCCATTCCCTGGCTATTGTTCCAGTTATTAACCGCCGATGAATCAAGTGGTTCGGCTGAGCTAACCATTGGCACAGCAACTGCACTTGCGCATGCTTACTCAAACGGCACACGGGCCGCTAGGATGAAAGTCCCAACCCTCGGCAAGCTCTATATTTTGGCTATCGTGCTGCTCGGCGCATTGCTGGGTGCGACGGTTTTGTCGCATTGGCAATCCCCGAATCTGATCCGCTTCGCCTGCTACACCGCCTTGGCACTGTTTGCGGCGCGCCTAAAATCGCCTCTGCCGGGCATCACCGGCTCGATATCGGTACTGTTCGTTTTCATTCTGTTCGCCATCGTAGAACTGAGCCTGCCGGAAGCACTGGTGATAGGGTGCGGGGCGACATTAGCGCAATGTTACTGGAGGAAGCTCTTTCAGCCCAGGTGGGAGCAGGTGCTATTCAATGTGTGCAGTATGGCGATCACGGTGGTGGTCGCCAGCGACGCCTATTATTCCCCCTGGCTGCAGCTGGGACACCTGGAAGCGCCGGTCAAATTGGTGGTGGCTACGGTGGCCTTCTTCGGCATGAACACTTTTCCGGTAGCAGCCGCCATCGCGGTGACGGAGCGGAAATCGTTGCGGCTGGTATGGAGGGAATGTTATTTCTGGGCCTTTCCCTATTACCTGGCCGGCTCGATCCTGGTGGGCATCGGCGCGGTGATCGACCATTACGTGGGCTGGCAGACCGCCTTGCTGGCCGCCCCGGCTGCCTATTTGATCTACCGTGCCTATTTCCTGTACATCGCTCGCATGGAGGAGCAGAAACGACACGCCGAAGAAGCCGCCGCCTTACATCTTCGAACCATTGAAGCGTTGGCCCTGGCCATCGAGGCCAAAGATCAAGTCCGCTACGACCATTTGCAGCGAGTCGAGGTCTATGCCGTCGAGATTGGGAAGGAACTGGGCCTCCGTCCGGACCAACTCGCCGGTCTGCGAGCCGCTGCGCTCTTGCACGATATCGGAAAGCTCGCCGTACCCGAACACATTGTCTCCAAACCGGGCAAGCTGACCCGCGAAGAATTCGAGAAGATGAAGATCCATCCGGTGGTCGGCGCCGAGATTCTGGAGCGCGTCCGCTTTCCTTATGAGGTGACTCCGATTGTGCGGGCGCATCACGAAAGGTGGGATGGAAGCGGTTATCCGGACGGCCTGAAGGGCGAAAACATCCCCATTGGCGCGCGCATCCTGGCCGCGGCGGATTTCGTCGACGCCCTGGCTTCGGATCGGCAATACCGCCGGGCCCTTCCGATCGAGGAAGCGATCCAGAGAATGGTGGCCGATTCGGGCAAAGCTTTCGATCCCCAGGTGGTCGAAATCCTCGAACGCCGCTACCAGGAACTGGAGGCGCTGGCCAAGACCAGCCAGGACGCCAGTACAGTTCCCGCCCCCCGGATGGCCATCGAGCAGCGCTCGGAACCGAGCCTGAGCGCGGAGAATCAACTGGCCGCGGACCCGCTGAACAACGACAAGCCGTCGGACTTCCTGGCCTCCATCGCGGCGGCTCGCCAGGAAGTTCAGAACCTTTTTGAGCTGACCCAGGATCTGGGCAATTCCCTGAGCCTCAACGACACCATGTCGCTGCTGGCGGTCCGGCTGAAGCGCATGATTCCCTACCATGCCATGGCGATCTACGTGTTGCGCAGCGAGAAACTCCGGGCCGAGTACGTCATCGGGGAAAATTTCAGCCTCTTCTCCTCGCTCGAAATTCCACTGGGCCAGGGGCTGTCGGGATGGGTGGCCGAAAATCGCAAGCCCATCGTCAATGGCAATCCCGCGGCCGAACCCGGCTATCTCAACGACGAGACCAAGTTCACCACCATGCGGAGCGCTCTGTCGGTGCCTCTAATCGGTCTGAACGGCACGGTCAGCGTTCTCACTTTGTACCGCTCGGAGCGCGATGCCTTCAGCAACGATCATCTGCGCATCCTGCTTGCGGTCTCACACAAAGTGGCGCTGTCGATAGAAAACGCCTTGAAGTTCGAGCAGGCCCAAAGCACCGCCTCCACCGACTACATGACCAACCTTCCCAATGCGCGCTCGCTGTTTCTGCATCTGGACAGCGAACTGGCGCGCTGCCGGCGCCTGGATTCGTCCTTGGTGGTGCTGGTCTGCGACATGAACGGCTTCAAACAAGTAAACGATAAGTTCGGCCATCTGGAGGGCAACCGGCTGCTCAGCCGTGTAGCCGAGAAATTGAAAGAAAGCTGCCGCGAGTACGATTACGTCGCCAGAATGGGCGGCGACGAATTCGTGCTGGTTCTTCCGGGTCTGGAGCCCGATCAGATCCCTCAGAAGATCCAGCGTCTGCAGGCCATCACGGCGGAGGCCGGCCAAGCCATCAATGGAAACGATGCCACGCTTTCGCTCAGCATCGGCCACTCAATATTCCCCGAAGACGGCATGGATGCCGACCGCTTACTGAGCGAGGCGGACCGGCGCATGTACCTGGTCAAGCAAAAACAGAAACTCAAGATGGTTCCACGCGGCTTTGAATTCGAGCCCACGGGCGCCTGGTAACGCCCATGCTGTCCATTCTCGCTCGCCAATTCCGGCGGATCCTGCTGACCGTGCTGGTGGGCGGCTTGCTGGGCGCCACGCTGGTGCGCCTGGGGCCCGGCTTTGGCGTGGATGAGCGTGAACTCGACAATCGTCTCAATGCCCAAAGCCTGCAGGCCATCCGCTCCGAACGCGCCGCCGAGAATAACGTGGCCGTTTTCTACTGGCACTACCTGGCAGGGCTGGCGCACGGCGATCTCGGCTTTTCAAGATCGCTAAACCGTCCCGTAGCGGAACTCTTCAAAGAGCGCCTGCCCCTGACTTTGGTTTCGCTGCTCTATGGCGTACTGGGCGGAATCGCTTTCGGCTTGGGCTTAGCGCTGCTCACGGTGGCTTGGCGCGGACCGGCGTCCAATCTGGTGCCGTCGCTCGTGAGCGGCCTGTGCCTGGCGGTGCCGGCGGCCGTGATCGCACTGATTTTTCTTTGGATGGGCGCCGGCGGACGCTGGGCCATTGCCCTGGTTGTGTTCCCGCACGTGTACCGTTATGCCAAGAATCTGTTAGTGTCCGCTTACCAATCCCCGCACGTTCTGGCGGCCGAGGCCAAAGGCTTAAGCAACCTCCGGGTTCTCGTGGCCCACGTGATGTTTCCGGCGGCGCCGCAACTGGCCGCGCTGGCCGGCATTTCGGTGAGCCTGGCGTTCGGAGCCTCGATCCCCATCGAAGTAGTCTCGGACACGCCCGGCATCGGACAACTGGCCTGGCGCGCGGCGCTGGAACGCGATCTGCCCCTGTTGGTAAACATCACCATTTTGATCGCCCTGCTTACGCTCGCGGTCAACACGCTGGCCGACCTGGCGCTGGCGTCGCGGAGGGCGGCGTCATGAGACATCTGTCGGGCACCCAGAAAGCAGCCCTGGTGATCCTCGCAGTCGTAACCTTGGCTTCGCTAGCGGCCGGGTGGCTGGCGCCATCTTATGCCACGCAATTCCGGGATGCCATCAGCGCGCCGCCGTCACCCAAGTTTCCTCTCGGCACCGACGAACTGGGACGGGACCGGCTGGCGCGCCTGCTCTACGGCACTCGGGTTTCGCTCCTGCTCGCACCCGCGGCTGCTCTGCTCTCCACGCTCATCGCCGCGTTCTTCGGCGGTACCGCTGGTTACCTGGGGGGCCATTGGGAACGCATGGTGACCTCCGGCATCGACCTGTTTCTTTCCTTGCCGTGGCTCTTCCTGTTGCTCGCTGTGCGCGCCTTGATGCCGCTCAACACCTCGCCCATCACTTCGGTGATTCTCACCTTTTTACTGCTGGGCTGTCTCGGCTGGGCATCCCCTGCCCGCATCATTCGCGCCGGCACTCGCACCCTGGTCAACTCCGATTATTTGCTGCAAGCCCGAGCTAGCGGCGTTTCGCCCGCGCGGCTTTTCTGGCGCCATTTGCTGCCCAATCTTCGTCCGATTCTGGCCGCTCAATTCTGGATCTCCATCCCGGTATTCATTCTGAGCGAAGCGAATCTGAGCTTGCTCGGCTTGGGAGTAGCGGAGCCGCTGCCCTCCTGGGGCGCCATGTTGCGCGATCTCGAAAACTACACGGCGGTCCTCGAAAATCCCTGGATGCTGGCCCCGGCCGTGCTGCTGATCGCCGTGGTCAGCTGCTTACAGCTTCTGCTTCGTACCGAGGATCCCCTGCCATGTTGAGATACGCGCCTGTACTCCTGTTGGCTTTGGCGCCGCTGGCACAGCCCTCCGGCGAGCTGCATTTCACCCTGCGCGGCGAGCCGAAGACCTTCAATCCGCTGCTGGTGGAAGACGAAAATTCGGAAACCATCCGCTATCTCACCGCCGGCGTGCTGATCCGCTTGAACCGCTATACGCAGGAATTGGAAGGAGAACTCGCATCCAAGTGGAAAGTGCTTGAAAACGGCAGGCGCATCGATTTCGAACTGCGCCAGAACGTCCGTTTTTCCGACGGCACGCCGTTCGATTGCGAAGACGTCCAGTTCACCATGCGCCAGTTAATGGACCCGGCGCTGCACTCGCCCTCGGGCGATTCGTTCCGCTCCACCCCGGGGCCGGTCGAAACCAAGTGCCTGGGGCCCTATTCGGTCATGGTGCGCTTCCCCGGCGCGATCGCCGCACTGGCCTCTCAGTTCGACGGTGTCGCCATGTTGTCGGCGCGATCGTCTCGCAAAGAAGCCGCCGTGTTGGGGCCGTTCATGCTGGGCGAATATAAGCCCGGCGCGTTCGTCCTGCTCCAGCGCAATCCGAACTATTGGAAGAAAGACTCGAACGGCCGCCGCCTGCCCTACCTCGATTCCATCCGGTTAGAGATCCAGCAGAATCGCGAGCTGGAGCTGCTGCGCTTCCGCCGCGGCGAGCTGGACATGGTGAATAAGCTCGATCCGGAGATGTTTGACCGGCTCTCTTCTCAGATGCCGCATGCGCTGGTGGACGCCGGGCCCTCGCTCGACTCCGAGCTGGTGTTTTTCAATCAGGCCGCCAGCGCGCCTCTTCCCGACTACAAGCTGCGCTGGTTCCGTTCCACGGCCTTCCGGCACGCTATTTCAGAAGCCATCCATCGCGATGACCTGGTGCGCATCGTCTATAAAGGACACGCCCGGGCGGCTGCGGGCCCGGTTTCCGCCGCCAACAAGTTCTGGCTGAATGCCGCGCTCAAGCCGCCCGCTTATTCCGCCGCGGGAGCGCTTCAAGAGTTGCAGCGCGACGGTTTCCACCGCGCCGGCTCGAGCCTGGTGGACCGGGACGGCCACAAAGTGGAGTTCTCCATGATCAGCAACGCCGGCAACAAGCTGCACGAACGCATGCTGACGTTGATCCAGCAGGACCTCGCGCAACTGGGCATCCAGTTAAACGTTCTGACACTGGACTTTCCCTCGCTCATCGAGCGGATCACGCGCACTTTCAACTACGAATCGGTTCTCATGGCGCTCACCAACGTGGGGCTGGATCCCAATGACCAGATGAACGTCTGGCTGAGTTCCGCCGATAACCATCAGTGGAACCCCAATGAGAAAACTCCCGCCACTCCCTGGGAAGCCGAGATCGACAAGCTGATGCTGGCGCAAAATGCTTCGCAAAATATAGAACAGCGCAAGGCCCACTTCGACAAAGTGCAGCAGATTGTCGCCGATCAAGCGCCCATGATCTTCCTGTTGAATCCCAACGCGCTTTCGGCCGTCTCGCCCAGCCTGAAGAACGTCACGCCGGCGCTATTGCGGCCGCAAATCTACTGGAACGTCGAACGGCTTTATCTCGGGTCGGCCGTGGTGAGCCAGAAATGACGAACGCCAAATGACGCCACTGCTCTCAGCGCGGTTCTCGGTGGATTATCCCAACAAGCCCGGCGTGCTGCGCGACGTCGAGCTTGAAATCCGCGCCGGCGAGATCGTGGGGCTGGTTGGCGAGAGCGGTTCCGGCAAGAGCACCATAGCGCTTTCCTTGCTCCAGTTGCTGGATCACAAAGGCGGCCGAGTGCGCGGTGAAATTCTGTTGGACGGCTGCGATCTTCTGAAACTGCGCCCGCGCGAAATGCGCCGCATCCGCGGCCGCGACATGGCTCTCATCCTGCAAAGCCCGTTGTCATCGCTCAACCCAGTGCTGCGGATCGGCTCGCAACTGGAGGAAGCCTGGCGCGCGCACAACCCTGACGCCCGAGCCTGGAAAGAGCGCGCCCTGGAATTGTTCCACCTGGTGAGCCTGCCTGCCGAGCAGTCATTTTTCGAACGCTATCCCCGCCAGCTCAGCGTCGGCCAGGCTCAGAGGGTGCTGATCGCCATGGCGATCCTGCACAAGCCGCGGCTACTCATCGCCGACGAAGCCACCAGCGCGCTGGACGCCATCACGCAAGCCGAGACCTTGGCCTTGTTTCGCCGCTTGAACCGGGAACTGGGCATGGCCATGCTCTTCATCTCGCACGATCTGCTCTCAGTGGGCTCGCTGTGCTCGCGCATTGCGATCCTGCGCCAGGGACGTATCGTCGAATCCGGACCCACCCGCGAGATGTTCCGCGCTCCGCGCACCGAAGACACGCGCGCGTTGCTCGAAGCCGTATTGCGCAACTCCTCGGCAGCTTCGGAAATGATACCGGACTCAGACCTGGCAACCCTCCGCGACTAGTCGTCATGCCGCGCGGTTAGCGCCCCGCGGTTAGCGGTCGGTCTCCGTCACCGCCACCAGCCGATCCACCGCCATGGCATAAATCGCCATCTTCCCGTCGCGATCGCTTTGAAAAAAAATCCGCTGGCTGTTGGGCGAAAACACCGGATTGGTCTCGGCCGGATCGCTCGAGCGATGTTCGCACAGCGTCAACTCCCGCTTGACCGAACGCACCAGCAAGAGTAGATAGGGCGAAGCCTTGCTCCCGCTGGCCCCCACGAACACGCTCGAATCCGCGTTCGCACTCAAAGAGACGAGCTGCGTGGTGTTGGCAACCAAGCGGTCCTCATTCGTATCCGGAATGAACTCCCGAATGTTATGCAGCTGCGTTTTGTCCGACGGCAGGTTCAGGTACAACACCGCCCTTCCATCGGCCGACCAGAAGGCCGGCCCCACTCCACCCGGCGCCAGCCGCAACTTCCGATTCTGCGCGCCGTCGAAATTCACCACCCACAATTCATCACCTCGGCGGCACAACAGCCCCGCGCGGCGTGGGCGCGGCATGGGATCCGAAATCGACTCGGCGGATTCGGTCACCGTCGCGGCGCTGCCCGTCCGCATAGTGATCAGCCGCACCCGGCTGGTTCCGGCCTTCTCTTCCACCAGCGCCGCATACAATCCGTCGTCAGAGAGATGCAGCCCGCGCCCGGCCTGATAGCCGGTCTCCAGCCGATAGATTTCCCGCGCGCGCAAGTTCGAAAGATTCACCAGCATGAAGAGCTGGCCGTCGAGATAACAAACACTGCGCTCATCCGGGGTGAGCGAGAGCGAATCCGGAATGAGCCCGCTCGCTTCGGTGAGGGCGTGCGACTGGCCGGTTTTCAGATCCAGCCGATAGGCTTGCACCGCTCCAGAACGGTCGCTGGCATAAATCAAAAAACCGGCATTCCGCGAAATTACCCGCCCGGACCGCGGTAGCCAACTCCGATTGGCCGGATCCGTCAGCCGATAGATATCGAACTCGGTGGCCAGATCCTTAAAGCGCTTCAGTTCCGAAGGGAAAATCTGTCCTTTATCGCCCGCGAACGCGCTCGCGGCTGCCACCGAACATAGGAACCCACGCCGGCTGAGGATCAAAGTGCTAACGATGACTGGTTTGATAGTGCTCTTTCAGCAGGTCCAGCCCGAAGTCGTTGTCGAAATCGCGCCACACGCTGTGAATGTGATTGGCATTGTCTTGCGTATCGTCGAACTCGATGAGGAAGGCCGACGTCTGAATCCGATAATAATGCGGGTCCCGGTATTTTTCGCCTCCCGCCCAGGCGAAGTACAAATTGCTGCCGGCTTTCTTGATCTGCTGCGCGCGCATCTCGGCGATCTGATCGGGCACATTGTTGACGTACTCATCCAGCAGATTCTGGAGCAGCTCGTGCTGGTGCGCGTTTAACTTCGAAGCCTCCAGGCCGCTGGGCTGACCTTTCAAAGCTGCTTTTCGCGACGCTTCCGTCAAAATATCGTCCGGGACTTTTTGGGTCACCACGGCGACTTTCTTCTGCTCCGGCGTCAGCGATTGGATCAGCTCGCGTCCCAGATCGTCCTCGCGCGCCAGCACCCGCAGCCCCTTGCGCGGACCATCCAACACCTCCGCCGGATTCGATCCGAAGAAGCTCGGCGCGTCCTGAACCTTGCCGTTGCTCACCGTGAAGTTCTGGCTGATGTGATGTCCCTCGACACGGTATCCCCACGTTCCGGTTTCCGACGGCTCGCCGAAGATAGTGAAGAAATAGCCTTCCGGATCGCGTCGCGGGCCTTTGCCGTTCTCCATCACTCGCAGAATGTCGTCCAGGCTCATGATGGTGGTGGCCTTGATGTACCCGCGCTGGCTCAGTCCGGCGGCGAGCAAGGCGTGCGCCAGCTGCTTTTGCGTAGGCGTCATGTCCCGCAGCGGCAGTCCCTTGCGCGGCTTGGGGATGAAATGCCAGTCAAAGCGCTCGTCATCCTGCATCGCGAAGGTCGCCTGCGCGCGCTGTTCGGGCGTGAGCGAAGCCAGGAACGTCTTGGCGCTTTCGGTCATCACGGCCGCCGTATGCAGGCGCGAATAGGCGGACGTCAGCAGCGCCAGCCCGATTCCGATGGCGAAAAAACGCAATGCAACCGTCCTCATAATGAGTCTCCGTTTGTGCACGCCAATGCCGAAAATTCCCGGCGTGCTCCTAGCTTAGCTCACTGAAAGGGTATTAGATCGCAGGCCGCGCTAGAAACCCAAATCGGTTTGAGTGCGGGCCGGCAGAACCGCCGCCGAGCGCGCCAGGAACGGATAGGGATTGACGGGAATGCCGCGCATGCGAACTTCGTAATGCAGATGCGCGGACGTGACGCGTCCGCTGGCGCCCGATTTCGCGATCACATCGCCGCGCCGCACTTCCTGTCCCTCCACTACGCCGAACTGCGACAAATGCCCGTAGTAAGTCTGCAGTCCGTTGCCATGGTCGATGATGACCAGCCGTCCGTAGCCGCTTCTCCATTCGGCGTACACAATCACGCCGTCCGCCGCCGCGCGCACCGGCGTTCCCATGGGGGCCTGCAGATCGACTCCGGTATGGATCGCGCCTTCACCCGAGAACGGATCTGTCCGCACGCCAAACGGGCTCATCAGCCGGCCTTCCACCGGCCACAAGCTGGGCCGCACGTGCACCTGCCACTGCTTGGGATAGCTTCGATACAGCGTCGAAATCGAAGCCGATTGCAGGAAGTTGTATTCGTTTAAGGATTGCGGAAAGCTCGGACCCAGCGTCACGCCGGCCGAGACATCCGAGGAGGTTTCCGGGCGGCGCTTGAGTCCGTACGCCACGGAGACTTCGCTGGCAAAGGTCTCCAGCGTCGCCAGCTGCTCATTCTTCTGATCGGTGACCCTCTGCAGCTCTTGATATTTCAGCCGCAGCGAGTCCACTTCCTGCCGCAGCGAGTTGTAATGCGATACTTTCCAACTCATCCGCAAATAACTGGAAAGAAATCCGAATATCGAAAGGCATCCAATCAGCACGAAGGCAAAAGCGGTGTAAATCGCCTTATGGGGGATGTGGACGCGGCGCAAGCGCCCGTGCAGGGAATGCGCGAGCACAACCACAAAGTAAGGCTGGTGTGGCACGTATCTCCTCAGGTTAAATCGGCACGATCCAGTTCTTACTGCAGACGCGGTGGACCGTAGGCCGGAGAGTACCCTCGGGAGTTCAGGCTCCCGATGAAGTGCAGACAACGAACGCTAAGGATACTTCATGTGAACGAATTGTGTCAAGGTTACACAGTGTGTGGCATATTACATTAAAGACGGCCTGCCGTTGCGTTGATCCGCCGCCGGCACTTCGCAGAGAATAGAAATACATGAGAATCGCGATCTCGATTGCCCTGGCTGTGGGAGCCGTATGCGTCATGCTGGCGCAGCAAGGCTCGCCGACATCCGCCGGCGCGCCGAAGTTCACCGCGAGCAACGAACTGGTTGTGCCCACCGACTACCGCGAATGGATTTTCTTGAGTTCCGGTCTCGGCATGACGTATGGTCCGATCGGCGAATCGAACGGCAACCGCCCTCTCATGTTCGACAACGTTTTCGTCGCTCCCTCCGCCTACCGCGCTTTTAAGGCGACCGGAAAATGGCCGGAGCAAACCATGTTCGTACTGGAAGCCCGGTCTTCCATCAGCAAGGGTTCAATCAACAATGGCGGCCACTATCAGAGCGATCGAGTGGCCTTCGAAGCCGAGGTGAAGGACAGCTCGCGCTTTCCGGGAAATGGCTGGGCCTTTTTTTCGCTGGGTGACGGGAAGACCGCCAAGATGATTCCGCGCAGCGCGTCGTGTTACACCTGCCATCCCGACAAAGGCGCCGTCGACAACACCTTCGTCCAGTTTTATCCGACGCTGCTGCCGGTGGCGAAAGCCAAAGGAACGCTGACGCCGGCCTACCTTGCGGCTTCAGAAGAAAGCCACTGAGAAGCACGGCTCAGATCCAGACCTTCTTAGATCCAGACCTTCTCGGCCGGGACTCCGCGCTTGCACATTTCGCACGAGCTCGCGTCTTTATAATAAGTGGCGTCTAGCTTGGCGAGATAGTAGAACGGCAGCGGGCTGAAGTCCACCGTCTTGGGAGTCGGCTGGTAGATGATGACCGCCAGTCCCACCACCTGCGCGCCGGTGGATTCCACCAGCCGCTTCAGCTCCGCCAGGTTCCTGCCGGAACGCAAAATGTCGTCGACCAGCAAAACTTTCTCGCCCGGCGTCTGCTCCAGGTACTGGCGGAATCGCATGGGACCGTTCTCTTCCTTGCGGTCCGCCCAATATACCTGATGGGCGCGCAAGGCTTCGCACATCCCGTAGGCCACCGGCAGGCCGCCGGTATCGGGCGTCACGATGGAAAGCTCGGGAATGATGGCGCGGATCTCGGCATTGGCGCGCAGGAGCCGGCTCAAACCGACGCTCAGAACCTTGGCGTGCTGGAAATAGCGCATCGCCAATTGGACTTGCATGTACTCGGTGGCATGCAGACCGTTGGGATATTCGAAATGCCCATCGCGGATGGCGCCAGTGCGACGGAGCAGGCGAACCACTTCCTCTTGTGTAGGAACCAGGTGCATATCGTCTCTCTTTTATTATCCCGCCGGAGCGCGGCCCACTTAGTAAGCGCCCCGGCCGGTTAGCACGCGGGGAATGGTGCGCAGCATGATTTTCCAGTCCAGCGCGAGCGACCAGTTATCGATGTACTGCATGTCCATCTTCATCCACGTGTCGAAGTCCAGAGCGTCTCGTCCCTTAACCGCCCATAGACAGGTCAGCCCGGGGCGCATGCGCAGCCTGCGGCGCTGCCAGGTCTGATACATCTCCACCTCCTCGGGCACGGCCGGGCGCGGCCCCACCAGCGACATGTCGCCCTTGAGCACGTTCCACAGTTGCGGCCATTCATCGATCGAGAACTTGCGCAGGAACCGGCCGAGGCCAGTAAGGCGCGGATCGTCGCGAATCTTGAAGGCGGTTGATTTGTGGCTCAAGTGCGCCACCGACGCCTTCAATTCCTCGGCGTTATCGCACATCGAGCGGAATTTGTAAAAAACGAAGCGACGGCCGTTCAATCCGCAGCGCTCCTGGCGGAAGATTGCGGGGCCGGGCGAGGTGAGCCGGATCAGCAGCGCGATCAGCAGCATGACCGGGAACAACAAAACCAAAGCGGCGGCGGCGAGCACCACGTCGATGCCGCGTTTGGCCAGCAGCCGGATCTCATCGTGGGGGGCGGCCGAAAAGGTGAGCAGCGGAGTGGCCCCCAGGCGGTCCAGATAAACCTGGCTGTTGACATGCGGAAAGAAATCGACCACCACTCGCGTGCGTACGCCTTCTTCGTCGCAGCGCAGAAACACCTCTTCCATTTCACCCAGGCGGCTGCTGTCGACGGCGAAAATGATCTCGTCGATTACCTGGCGGCGCAGCAGCGTGGGAAGCTCCGAGAGCGCATGCCGCGGGTAGGGTCGGGAGAGCGTGATCTGGCCGGGTTCGTCGTCTAGAAAGCCGATCAGCCGGATGCCGTAGTCGGAGGACTTTTCGAGGGCTTCGCCTAAGCGACGAGCGTTTTCACTCGACCCCACCACCATCACATAATGGGCGGTCCCGAATTCGCGCCGCACCGCACCAATCACGCGCGAGGCGTTCAGGCGGAAAAGGCACAGCAGAATCCAGGCGTACAGCGCGAATAAAGCCACGAAGAAGCGGCTCAGGTCCAGGCGCATCAGGTACTCGGCGATAACCAGCGCGATGGCGCCCAGCAGGCACTGCTGGAAAGTGTCGCGCAGAACCACGCGCGGGTGCGCCGAATCCAGCTTTTCATACACATTGAACCAGTAGCCGATCGCGACCCAGCACGCCGCCGAAACGACCAGTAGCGTCGCCGCCACCGGAAGATCGAGATAGAAGTGCTTTTCGAAAGGCAGACGGATGCGGCTCTGGTAGGCGGCGAGGAAGGCTAGAGAAACCAGCAAAACATCGGTAAGTCCGAAGATCGCCTTGACTTTTCTGTAATGCCGGCTGAACACTCCGGAACACAGCATAGCATGCGCCTGAGCCTGCGCCCGCGCGTAAAAAGCTGAAACTCGGCTCTAACTCGGCGAATCCGATCATGCATGGACAATGCAGATCTGCGCTACCCGGTCGGTAAATTCCGTTTTCCGGATACGATCAGTCGCGAGGAGCGAAGCACATTTATCGGTCAGATTGCCGACGCGCCGTTGCGCCTGCGTTCGGCGGTAAGCGGTCTGAACGATGCGCAACTCGACACGCCTTACCGGCCGGGTGGATGGACCGTTCGCCAGCTAGTGCATCATGTGCCGGATAGCCACTTGAACAGCTACACGCGATTCCGGCTGGCTTTGACCGAAGACGAGCCGATCATCAAGCCGTACCACGAGGATCGCTGGGCGGAGCTGCCGGATGCGCGCACCGCGCCGGTGGAAGTCTCGCTGCGGCTGTTGGAATGCCTGCATTCGCGCTGGCTGGGACTGCTGCGGTCACTCAGCGAGGATCAATGGAAGCGCGCCTTCCGCCATCCGGAGCTGGGTCTGGTGAGCCTGGAGCAAAATGCAGCGCTCTACGCCTGGCACGGGCGGCATCACGTGGCGCACATCACGGGGCTGCGCGAACGAATGTCCTGGAAGTGAACGCAACTACTAGCGTTGGAAGATGGCCTGAGGGAGTGGCGTAGTGTCGCCAGAAAGTATTACGGGAGCCCAGTATAGAAATGAATGCGTGGCCGGGTTTTTGAGTAATTGCAATTGAGCGGCGCGCAGCGCTTCGGCGCGGCCGCGTCCAGCGCTCAGCTCTTTGTAGAAGCGTTCCATGAGAGCCTGTTCGGGCGCGTCGGCCACTTTCCATAGCGGCGCCACAAAAGTCCGGACGCCGGCGATGGCAGCGGCGCGGCGCATGCCGTAGACGCCTTCTCCGGAAGATGGCACGCCGTCGGCCATCTGGCATTGCGAGAGAACCAGCAGCTGGGTGCCTTGGAGATCGACGGTCTCCAGTTCCAGCGCGGTGAGCAGGCCGTCTTGCGACGATCGCGGGCCGCGCCGGTAGGCTTCTTCGAGAACAATCGCGGACAAACTCATCACGCGCGAGGCTGCGTCCAGCCCGCCCACCGCGCAGCCCGGGCTGGCGGGATTGGCCTTGCAATCTTCGTTGCCTCGAACCACTCCATGTCCAACGATGTGCAGCAACGCCGGGCTATGCAGTTGCTTGACGCGTTCCTCGGTGGCTTCGCCTTCGGCCAGAAGCTGGGCGCGCGGGATGATTTGCTGCAAGCGCCGGGCTTCGGTTGCGGCGCCCTCCAGACGATCGAGATGATCGGCGCGAAAGGCACTGACGACGCCCGGACCTGTAGCGCCGGGGCTCAGAGCGATGACGGGCGCCGAATAGGCAATCTCACGCTGTTGCGGATGGGCGAGATCGCGCCCGGCGGGGACATAACCGATCGCGAATCGCTCCAGCAGATAACGGCCCTGCGCGTCAACGAGCGCGCCGAAAGGAACCAGCGTCAGCATGCCGTCCGGAGCGATGCGGATGCGGTGCGCGCGTGGACTGGCTGCCAGCCAAGGTTCCAAGGGAGCCAGCACGCTTTTCGACAGTTGCCGCAGGGCGTCTTGCGCGGTCTGTTCGGCCGATTGCGCGCTGCGATTCTCGCGTCCGGCTACGGCGATGCTCCAGTCGTTGGCGGCTTCAAACAAATCGCGTACGGCTTGATCGACAGGCGCGGCGGGGCCGAGATCCAGCCAGTGCAGATTGCGGGACGCATCGATCACGAAAGCTCCGTAGCGCTGGGCCGCACGGTTGCCTTCGTCGTGCGGTTGATAGGCGACGAATTCGACGAACAGCTCGTCAGCGTCCAGGTGCGACTGGATGTCTTTGAGACGCGCTGGGCTCAGAGAGGCGCCGAACTGCGGCGATTCTCGGCTCAGAGCAGCTTCGAGGGCGTCGCGGCGCTGTTGCAGCACGCCGATGGCGGCCACGGCCTGGCGTCCGAGCTCGGTGCTCCAGGTGGTGCGCAAGTCCTGGAGCAGGCGCTCGTAGCGGCCCTCTAGCTCGGTGCCGGGAAGCGAGCAGCCGCCAACCACCGCGGGCTTGAGATCGCGATATCCCAGTGCGATGCTCAGCGAGGATTGGCATTCGAGCATCGCTTCCCATTGATTGAAGCGCGTCAAAACGGCGGGATCGGAACTGAGGCGCAAGCGCTCCCGCCAGTCACGTACTTCATCCAGCACTCTGCCTTTGCGACGCGCGACGGCTTCAAATGCGAGCGCTCGCGCTTCCGGGACTTGCCCGGCGGCCCGTTCTTGAAACGAAAGGAGCGCGGGAATGGGATCGGCGAGGTTCGAAATTTCAGCCAGTTTGTTGCTCTCTGACCCGATGTTGAGAATACCAGTGAGCACCGCGTCGTTGATTTCGAAGCTGCGGCGATAGAGCGGCTCGGCGGCTCGGTATTTGCCCTCCTGGTCGTAGAGCGCGGCTAAGTTTTGGACATAGCGGCCAACATCGGGATGGTTGGGCCCTTGGGTTTCAGTGACGATGTCGATGGCTTGTTGGAATCGCTGCTCGGCCTGCGGAAATTCGCGCGCGGCCTGATGGACCAGCGCCAGATCGTTCAGCACGCTGGCGTACAGCGGATGTTTTTCGCCCAGCCCTTGGGACGCTATGTCGAGCGCTTGCTGGAAGGTTTTGCGTGCATCCGCGAGATCGCCGCGGTTTTTCTGGGCTTCGCCCAGGCTCAGCAGTACACTGGCGAAGTCGTAAGGCGGATGGTCGGAGGACTTGGAATAGATGTCGGCCGATTCCTGCAGCAGCTTTTCGCCTTCCGCCCGATTTCGCACGTACACCAGGCGGCCATAATTGCGGAGCGTGGCTGCCACCAGGACGTGATTGGGGCCGAAGATTTTTCGTCGCGCGGCCAGAGCGGCGGTGTAGTCGGCCTCCGCGGCCGCGAAGTTGCCCATGGATTGGAACAGCGTGGCGCGATGATCGAGCACCTGCACGTACATGGGATGCTGATCGCCCAGCTCCTTTTTCAAAAGCTCGGCAGCCTGGTTGTAATATTTTTCGGAGAGCGCGTAATGGCCGAGTTCCGTCTCAAGCAACGCCGGGCCCATCAAGCTGGTGGCGTAGATGGGATGATTTACGCCGGGATTCTTGCTCAAGACCTGGAGCGCGGTCTCAAAGTCGGCTTCGGCTTTTTGGTATTTGCCCAGGCGCTCGTCGTTGCCGCCGATGTTGACCAATAGCGTTCCATACTCGGCCATGGGGTTCTTGGGATCCAGTTGCGATTCGTAGATGGCGCGGGCCTTGGCAAAGGTGGACGCGGATTGCTCGTATTCACCGCGCGCACTGTAAATGGACCCGAGCGTCTCCATCGTTTCGGCCAGCAGCGGGTCTTTAGGGCCTAGTACGCGCGTGCGAATTTCCACAGCTTGCTCGGCGAGCGTGCGAGCTTCATCCAGCTTGCGTGTGTCGCGGCAGAAGAGCGCGAGATCGTTGGCGCTTTCGGCGTACTCGGCCGTGTCTCCTCCGATTTGGGAGCGGCGAATTTCGATGCCTTTTCGTAGGAAGGCCTCGCCGTCCTTAAGATTTCCGGACACATAGTAGAGATAGCCGAGACGGTCCAGACTGCGGCCGGATTGCTTAGGGTTTGAGGCGGCATCGACGGCGAGCTTGGCCAGGCGCAACGATTCGGCGAGGTCGCCTTTGAGGTAGGCCTGTTCGAGCTGTTGATCGAGCGAGTCCCAATTTTGCGCTGTGGAAGATTGGGCGAGCGTTACGGGAGCGAACGCCAGCAGGAGTGCTGCGACGCTAGTGAGTTTCATGCGCGCCTTTCGTCAGGCGGGCCAAGTTCGCCTCGATGGTCTGACGGTCGCGCGGAGAAGCAGATGGGGATTGATCGAGAACGCGAACGGCAGCTTCATAAAGAGCCTGCGCATTGGCGGTTTGGCCGCGCAACTCCGCTAATACGCCGGCGTTATTTAAGCCCTGCGCATCGTGAGTCTGGCGGAATTTGGTCTCGGCTTGCGCGGTGTCGCCGCGCAGAATAAGAAGCGCTCCCCAAGCGTTGAAGGCCTGGTCTTGCTCGGATGTGCTTGCCACCGGAGGGGAGTTGAAGCTATTGGCGAGCGATTGATAATCCTGCACGGCGGCGTTTGGGTCGCCGCTTTTGTAATCCAGAGGCGCGAGGCGCTCCAGGATTTTACGTTGTTCGGCGGTAGCAACGTTGTTGGAGTTGGCCCAAGCCAGGGCGTCGCGGGCGATTTTGCGGGCTCCCGCAAGGTCTCCGCGATCTGCGAGCGAGTCCATGTATTCGACGACAGCGGAAAGATACGTTGCCGGCGCGGCCTGTACGCGATCGTTGACCTGAATCGAGTTTCCAGGAGTGGTGAAGCCACGGGCGCGGTCGCGGAAGACGGTGGTTACTGCGAGGCGGGCCGCGGGTTGACGTGAGGATCCGTGGAATACTTCGAGCTGCGCGCCTTTTGCGAGGCCGTCCAGGGAACCGAGGTCGACGGTGGCGACAAAATTATCCAGCGCCAGGATGGCGCCTTCAGGCCGTGGGGCGCGGCTGTCGGGTTCGGTGCTGCGAAAGATGGGAGCAGAGCTGCTCGACGCGGCGGGAGGCGCCAGGGCCAGTGCCAGCAGAGTCGGTTTGCCGGAGGCTGGATCCAGACTGGCGGACAGCGCGCTGCCAGGGGTGCTGGCGACGATCGGCTTAGGTGGCGTGGGTTTAAACACATACACTGCGACGGCCGCGACAGTCGCGGCGACGGCGCCGATCGCGGCAATGCGGAATCTGCGAGGAAATGAAACGACTTTGCGCGGTTCCAGAACCGCGCACCCGACCGGGCCGTGGAGCGCTGGGGGATCGAGGCCTTTCTCTAGGGCAGCGTGGACTGCCAGGGCGTCGAAGAGCTCGGGGTCGGCAAGAGCGGCCTGCGCCAGTTCCCTTTGTTCGGACCGCGAGAGCCGGCCGGCGACGAACGATTTCAGAGCATCGTCGTTCGCCGGCTGCGCGGCCAGGCCGTGCAATGCAACCGCGGCCAGAGTCAGATCCTCGAACAGACCGCGGCGATCCAAGGCGGCTTGAGCCAGCTGGCGAGCCTCGGCTGGGCTCAACTCCCCACGTAAGTATCGATCCATTTCGCGTTCGAGAGTGTCAGACATGCTGCCTCATGGTCCCGCCGGATCGGGATTCTGTTGGGGCTTGGCTCCGAGCTGAGTGCGGCGGCGGACGCATTGTCCCAAGCTTTTGATGCCGCGGCTCACCCAAGTAGCCACGGTATTCTCGTTGGTGCCTAGCCGGGTGGCGATTTCTTCGTACTTCAGACCCTGGGCGCGCAATTTCAGAACGGCGCGGTAATCCGGATCGAGCCCGGGGAGACACTCGAGCACGATCTGCTGCATCTCTTTTTGGATCAAGGCGTGAAGCTGGTCGGGAGCGGGGTCGGCCGGATCGAGAGGTGCGCTCCACTCCCCTCCAGTGGTTTCGCTGCCACTGAGCAAGATTTCGCGGCGGCTGCTGGCTCGATTGTGTTCTTCCCGGACCACGAAATTGAGCACGCCATGCAGCCAGGCCAGAAGCTGATCGAGCGGCCAGGCAGGCTCCGGAATGCCCGGCTCCAACTGCTCGCTGAAGTAGTATTCGATGGCGGCCTGGGAGTTGGGATAGCCGAGGGAGCGCGCCAGGGTTTCCTGGGCCGCACTCTCAGGATCGCGGGAGCCGAGCCAGCGCGCACGGGAGCCGAGCGCGCCCAGCAAGCGCCGGTAGTCACTACTGGCATCTCGGGCGAGTGCCATGCCGTCTGAACTCCCCATGGAAAATTCGCGAGCCAATCCCGCCATGTATGATCCATTCTCGCTTATTTCGGCGGGCGGCGGGGGGGGTTGCGAGCGGGCGTGTCGGACGGAAACCGGGCGCCCATCAGAACAAGTCCAGGATTGGTTGCCGAGAGTGGGCGGCGCCGGATGAGGCCCACCCTTGACCTCGGCACCACGGGGCAGTAACATTTCTTAAGCGCGTTACCATCGCGCAAAAGGAGCGGGAAATGAACTTGCGACTTTTGGGTCTAGCTGTCTCGGTTACCGCTTTTGCTTCGTTTGTCCAAGCGCAGCAGTATAAGGCGCCATTGGCCGGGGATGGGCATCCGGACCTGCAGGGGTTCTGGGCCAACAACAACGCGACACCGGTGGAACGCCCCAAGGAACTCGCCAACCACCCGGTGCTTACGGACGCCGAAGTTCAGGCGATGCGGAAAAAGGCGGAAGAGATGTTCGTCAGCGGGAAGTCGGATGCCGCGTTTGGCGACCAGCTCTTTCTGACCACTTGGGCAAACGTAAAAGGCGTGAAGGTCGGTTTCACGAGCACGGACGGCGAGACGGGTGATTACAGCTCGGAGTGGAACGATCACAGAGTCTGGGACAACCGGACTGCGCTGATTACGGACCCTCCCGACGGACGCTTTCCTCCCATGACCGCTCGGGCCATGAAAATCCAGGAGGAGAC
The DNA here is from genome assembly GCA_035501355.1 of Bryobacteraceae bacterium. Classification (GTDB taxonomy): domain Bacteria; phylum Acidobacteriota; class Terriglobia; order Bryobacterales; family Bryobacteraceae; genus Palsa-89. The sequence goes on from DATJWJ010000208.1 coordinate 23,972, forward strand.
CATCCAAGCGCGGCGTCGGCCGGCGCAAGGTCCGGAGGACCGGTCCTTTGGAGAACGCTGCATCACTCGCGGCGCGCCGGCGATCCAGGCCGGATACCAGAGCTATTTCCAGATCGTGCAAACCTCCGCGGCCGTCATGATGATGACGGAAATGTTCCACGATGTGCGGGTCTTCAGACTGGACGGCCAGCCGCATCCGCCGGCGGAGGTGCAAGGTTGGATGGGCGATTCACGGGCGCACTGGGAAGGCAACACGCTGGTTGTCGACACCACGAATTTCAAACCGCGCGCGTTTCAGAATGTCTCCAGCGAAAAGCTGCACGTCATCGAGCGGATCTCGCGCCAGGATGCCGAGACGCTGCGGTGGGAAATTACCATCGACGATCCCCTCGCTTGGACCAAGCCGTGGAGCATGATGATTCCGCTGCAGCGGTCGGCCGAGCCGGTTTACGAGTATGCTTGCCATGAAGGCAACATCGGCTTGATGGGCATCCTGGCCGGTGCGCGCGCCGATGAGGCCAAAGCGTCCACCAAGTAGCCGCCCGCTCGGGGACGCTTCCGGCGCAGTCCCTATTGGGAAATATGATTCTTCTCTAGGAACGCGCGGATCGCGTTAAACGCGCGCACGCGTTCGTCGGCCTTGAAATTGCCATGCCCGCCGCCGGGAATGGTCACCAGCTCATTCGGCACTCCGGCGGCAGTGAGTGCATCGCGCAAACGCGTTGAGTTCGAATACGGAACGATAGGATCGGCGTCGCCCTGAATGCTCATAATGGGCGGCAAGCCCTTGCGTACGTAGGTGAGCGGCGATAGTTTGCGGGCGAGCTCTTCGCGATTCGGCAAACCTGCTAACCATTCCACCGCATATGCGCGCTCGTTCGGACCGTCGAGCATGTCGTTCAGATCGGCGATGCCATACCAGTTGACGATGGCGGCGACTTTCGGAATCCCCGCGCCGCGTCCCTGGAAGTTGATGCCCGGACATTGCCGGTCCAATCCCGCGGAGTCCGGGATCATGCCGGTGGTGAGCGCCAGGTGGCCTCCGGCGGACTCGCCGCTGGTGACGATCCGCGTGGTGTCGACATTGTAATCCTTGGCGTGCGCGACGACAAACTTCAGTGCGCATAGGCAATCTTCGACGGCTGCCGGCGCGAGCGCGACATGCGAAAGCCGGTATTCGACGTTAATCACGTTCCATCCCATTTCGAGCCAGGGCAGGAACGACATGACAGCCGACTCCTTGGTCCCGAGCACCCAACCGCCGCCGTGGATGAAGATCAGGGTCGGTTGCGGGATAGTCACGTCTCTGCGTTGATAGACGTCGAGTTTGGCCTCGTATCCGCTCCAAGTGCCATACACGACATTCGGGCGGATGGCGTACTTGGCCTGACTTTGCGCGGCCCAGGTGGCAGCGGGATCCTGGCCGAACGAGAAAACGGCCGTCAACGAGATCAGAGCAATAATCTTCCACATTCCCGAGAGCATATCAAAAAAGCGGCGCAGTTCCCAGGAGAAGAGGGTCCCGCGGGTTTATCTTAGAGGTATGGCCCCGGCAACTGAGACCGAGGAACTTCAGCTAGCCGATGTCGGCGGAGGCGGACCGCCCCACCTCGGCCCCGGCGATGACGGCGGAGGCGGCGATGGAGACGGAGGCAGTCCGGATCCGCGCTATGTGCCGGGCGCTGGGCTGCTGGCGATGCGGCTGGTGTTGGTCTCGATCACTACTCTGTTTGTGACCGTCGGCATTGCCTACTACGAGCGCGCGCAATCGGCCGTCAATTGGCAACACATCCGCGTGCCGCGCATGCTGTGGATGAGCACGGCTCTCATTCTGCTGAGCGGCTGGATGCTGGAAGCGGCGCGTGGCGCCTTCGAGCGGCGCGATAACGCGCGCTACATGCACTGGATCGAATTCACTGTAGGCGGTGGGCTGGCGTTTCTAGCCTGCCAGGTGCTGGCGCTGCGCGAACTGGTGAGCCAGGGGATTTATTTAGAGCATAATCCGCACAGTTCGCTGTTTTATGTGCTTACCGGCGCGCATGGGCTGCACCTGCTGGGCGGCATCGCGGCGCTGTTTTATTTGCTGCTGCGCGCTATGCAGTTGCCGGAGCGGTCGCGTTTCCACTTTGTACGGCAGCGCAACCGGACTGCGATAACGGCGCTGTACTGGCATTTTCTGACGGTTCTGTGGCTGGGATTGTTCTTGGGCCTGTTGGTGTGGCCGTGAGCCTGGTTAGCTGCCGGAGGCGAAGTAGCTCTGGGCGAACTCGGGTTTTTGCTCCACAGCCTGTTTCCAGCAATCACGGGCTTCGTCTTGCTTGCCTTGGTTCTTGAGGACGTGGCCCAGGTTGAGCAGGGCTTCGGGGAATTCGGCGCGCTCGGCCAGCGCTTCCCGATAGAGGCGCGCGGCGTCGTCCAGTTGGCCGGACTGATGCAGCAGCAGGCCGGTGTTGTAGAACAGGTCCGGGCTGCGCTCTCCTTTTTCGATTAGGCGCGCCTGATATTGCAGCGCCTGCTCGAAATCGTTGCGCTCTACGCCGAGAGCGGCGAGCGCGCGCAGCGCATCCACCGATTCGGGATCCAAAGCCAGCACCGCTTCAAAGGCCTTGGCGGCACCTTCCAGATCTCCCGTGTTCCAACAAGCCAGACCAAGGTTGGATTGAGCTTCTAGCCACTCCGGCCGCTTGTCCACACAAGCCAGAAACGCTTCCACGGCGGCACGGGAATCGCCGCGCTCCAGGCGCAGAAAGCCCAGCCGGAACCAGAGTTCTTCGCTTTCCGGATTGCGGTTGAGCAGCTTGGTGTATAGCCGTTCGGCGCCTTCCTGATTTCCTTGCTTTTCGAGCACCAGGGCCAAATTCTGCTGCACGTCGAAGAGATCGGGTGCGATCTGCAGCGCGCGTTCGTAGGCGGCTTGGGCTTGCGCCAAGTCGCCGGACTGCTGGTAGACCACGCCCAGATTCACGTGCCCCTGCTTGGCGTCCGGACGAAGTTCCACCGCTTCGCGGTAGGCTTTGACGGCCTCCTCCAGGTTGCCGGTGTTTTGATAGGCCACGCCGAGGTTGAACCAGCGGTCGAAGTTAGCGGGGGTGAACTCGATCAGCTTGCGGCAGCAACTGAGCGCGGCCGGGTAGTCTTCGGATGCGAAGGCGCAGGCGGCCAGCCCTTCCAGCGCGGATTGGGAATTGGGGCGCAGAGTCAGGAGCTTCTCGGAGTATTCTGAGACGCGCGCGTAGTCTTGCTCGGCCAGGGAAATCGTGATCAGGTTAGCCAGGCACTCTTCGACGTTGGAGTTGCGCTCCAGCAGCGACTGGTAGAGGCGCGCGGCTTGATCCGGCTGCGACTGCAGCTGCAGCGTGACGGCTCTGCCGAACACGGCGGTCCCTTGCTCGGGGTCTTTTGAAAGGATCTGTTCGAATTTCTCGCCCGCCGCATCGATTTTGTCGACATGTAGAAGCGCGACAGCCAAGCCGAGCAGGGCTTCCAAACGGTCCGGCTCGGAAGCGACCGCCTTTTCAAAGAACTCCACCGACTCCTGCCAGCGCCCCAACCTTTCCAGGCACACCGCGATATTCAAATTGGCGTGGGCGTGGCGCGGGTTCATGCTCAGAACGCGGGCATAGGACTTGGCGGCCTCTTCGTATTGCTCCAGTTCGAACTGGATTTGGGCTTTGGCGGACAGCAGCTCCAGGCTGGCCGGTTGGCTCTCCAGCGCGTGATTAATTTCGTCCAGCGCCTGCTCCAGTTTCCCATCCAGATGCAGGGAAACTGCTTGGGCTAAGGAAGCCGGGCGGGCCTTCGCATCGCCGGCGACGGTCGAATTGTCTTGAATCATCTCAGTCTTTATCCACTCCCGCCAGGCCGACGGGCGCCAGCAGGGCGCATAGCCGTCCCAGTGCGTCGTATTGGTGTGAAACTGCAACCCAGCGCAAGCGCGCCTTCTCGCCGCGGCTGCAAAAGAAGCCAATACCGCCGGATTGCAACCGTTTGTCGGAGAAGGAATCCACTACTTCGCCTTCAGCCAGGATGGTGAAATCGCTGCCATGGACTTCTACGTGGAAGCGGTTCAACATGTCGGCGCGGATCGAAGACGGTAAAGGTTTTTCTACGTGCGGACCTTCCTTGCCCTTGATGACGGCGTAACGCACCAGCCGGATGGAAGGAATCGAGCCGGAATCGTCTTCGATAAACTTGACGGCGTAGTAATTGTCCAGATCCTGAGCGCGAAAGGCGCAACCAACCGCCTTCTTCTCGATTTCGCCCAGGAACTCGAAGCTGTAATCCCGCAGACCTTGGGTGGGCTTCAAGATGGCCAGAGGTCCCGGTTGAACGAAGCCATTGGCATCGAAAGACCAGGTGTTGGTGAGGTTGGCACGGCTGCGCCAGGAGTCCAGCCCGGAGCGAAAATCGTCGGTGATGGCGACGGCGGCGCGATTGGCGATGCGCTCGCTCAAAAACTGCCATTCATGCGAGACTGCCTGCCGGGCGCGCTCGCGGAACACGCTGGGCTTGCCGCCGGAGTTGAAATGGAGGCGCAGGCTGGGAAGGACGGGCAAGCAGGCCACCACTGCCAGAACCGGCAGCAGTAGCGCCATGGCCTTCAAGTCGGAGGGCGCGGTTTGCCAAGCCGTTACCAGCCAGTCCAGGGATCGCAAAGCCGCGCCTCTGGGACGAGCCGGCGTCGTGGTGGCGCAAGAGGCGCTGGGCGGCGGCAGCTCAACCGGAGCTTCTTCTTCCATCGCGGATTCAGCGGTATGGGCGGATCCCGGGGCGTCTTCCACCGGAGTTAAGGGACTGAAATCCGCCGGCGGCGTTTGCGCCGGAGCGGAGAATAAGAAATTTCTCTCCAGCGGCCGTGAAAAATCGGGCGTCGAGGTGTCGAACGCAGTGGCCAGGGGTTGCTCGGATAGGCTGAAATCCGCCGAATCCGGTTGTGAATGCGCCTCGTGGAACGCCAGCCGGTGCTCGTCGCTGCAAAACTCACCGTCGGTGAGGCTGCGAAGAGGAGCAAGCTTGCGACTGCAATACTTACATGTCATCGACCTAATCGCTCGTCTCTTATGTTAGGGTCGGAGCCGGCCATTTACCACACGGCAAAAACCTTAGGACAGGAGGGGATTGTAAGTAAGGCCGGTATCAGGTAGGGGGGCTGTTTTAGAACTCCGAGGAGCGGCGTACTAACTACGCCGGGCTTGGCAACGAAAGGGAGGCCTTCCCCAGGGCGGATTGCAGCACCTGGCCGGCTTCGCATTCCGACAAATCGCGCGATATGGACAGTTCGGTGATGAGCATATGCCGGGCGCGGTCCAGCATCTTCTTTTCGCGGAAGGAAAGAGGCTTTTCGGCTTGCAGAAGCAGCAGCATTTTCAGCACTTGGGCAATCTCAAGCAGGCTGCCACTGCGCATCTTATCTGAGTTTTCCTTAAAACGATCCTTCCAGTCCCGGTGGTTCTTGCGCGGACCTTCTGCCAGAAAAGTGAGAACCCGGGCGATTTCTCCATTTCTGGTGACTTTGCGAAGGCCAATCTCCTGGACATGCGAGAAAGGCACCAGCACGGTCATACTGGTGTAGGTGAGACGCAGCAGGTAGAATCGCTCCACTTGGGCGCCGAAAATCCGGCTGCTAATGTTCTCGATCGTCCCAATCCCATGATTGGGATAGACGACTTTCTCTCCGATTTGAAACAGGGTCATACGCTGACCGTTACACCGCCCCGGGCTGTTATGTGCCAGACGGAAAACCGGAAACAAGATGTTAAAGCGAACTGAGTTGCTTGTCAATAGTATTCAACACTCGCCAGGGTAGCGGCCCCTGGGGGATTTAGCGCCCTTACACTTTCCTGTAGTGGCATATCCAAAAAATCGAATCCGCCGGCCAAAGGGGTTTGTAGGCGGGACGAAAATCCTGTATTCTCATGATTAAGCTAGAAAGATCGGGCTGGCATTCCAAGTGCTTCACAGCAGGCTCAAAAGGCGAACCCAAGGTGTCTTCTAGGGAACTCGCGCAAAACGGAGCACGGCGCGAAGCAGTTCTTGACAGACGTTGCGGTGCGCGCCGCACCCTTTGCGCTTTTGAGCGTGTTGTGATGGAGACGGCTGCTTGAGAGATCTCAAGACTCAATTCGTGAGCGCGCTGCTGTTCATTCTCACTGTGGCCGCAGTGTGCTGTGCCGTCATCAACTTCCGGCATCAAAAGATCGACACGCTTCCCGAAGATGGCGTGATTTGGGTGGATCGCACGGCCCCTGACGGCCAAGACGTGGTCCAAGCGCTGCACGTGACGCCGGGCGGCGAAGCCGACAATGCCGGGATTCGAGCCGGCGACATACTGCTGGAGATCTCGGGCAACCCCATCCACAAGAGCATCGATGTGCCGCGAGTGCTGCAACAGATCGGATCCTGGAGCCAGGCGCGCTATCAACTGCGGCGCGGAAATGTGCAGCTTCCCGCTCAGGTAGTGATCGGCGAACGCGTGCCCGATCGGGCCATCTACTACCAGTACGTGGTTGGCGTGGTGTACCTGTTGATCGGGTTGTTTGTCTACTACCGGCGAGTCAGCGCGCCCCGGTCGGTGCATTTCTACGTTCTTTGCCTGCTGTCCTTCGTGCTTTCCTGCTTCCATTACACCGGGAAGCTGAACGCCTTCGATCAATCCATCTACTGGGGCAATGTGGCGGCTTCGATTTTTGCGCCCACGGTGTTTCTGCACTTCTGCCTGGTGTTTCCGGATCGGGTCAAGTGGCTGGCGCGTCGCGGGAGCGCTTTGCTGCTGTACCTTCCGGGCGCGCTCCTGCTTTCCGTTTATTTTCTAGTCGCCAAGGGGATGCTGCGGGTGGCCGCTTCGCCCATCGAAGTGAACTGGTTCCTGGACCGGGCGTCGCTGCTCTTCTTGAGTGGTGTCTATCTGCTGGGCACGCTGGTGCTGACTCTCAAGGCGCCGGGGGTGGACGATCCTCTGGTGCGCCGGCAGCTCAAGTACCTGCGCAATGGCGCCTTGCTGGGGGTGGTGCCGTTCACCGCCATTTACTCCATCCCGTACATCCTGGGGGCCTTACCGAATCATTACCAACAAATGGCGGTGCTGGCTTTGATCCTGGTTCCGATCACCTGGGCGTACGCGATTCTGCGCTACCGCCTGATGGACGTCGACATCATCTTCCAGCAAGGCTATGTCTACACGCTGGCTACGCTGGTGGTGCTGGGAATCTTCTATGGCTTGATCTTCTCGTTTACGCGGCCGGAAGACATCAGCCCGGCGGCGATCGTGGGCTTGATTCTGTTTGCGACTTTTATCTTTCAGCCCATTCGGGATTGGCTGCAGGAACAACTGGATCGCTATTTCTTCTACAAGGATCGCTACGATTACCGGCGGACGCTGATCGAATTCGCGCGCGAGCTGGGATCGGAGACGAATCTGGATGAGATGCTGCGCTCGGTGGCGGACCGGCTGATCCATACTCTGTCGATCCAGCACGTGGCTTTCTTTCTGGTAGAAGAAGGCGAGGACCGGTTCCATATGCACATGGCCATGGGGAACCGGAAAGAACGCCAGAAGCACGCGCAGGAGCTGGATCTCAGTTTTCTCAGCACCAATCCGGACCGGCCGTATTTGTTCTTCGAGCGGACCAGGCGTTTGCTGGACGTGGTGTCGCACGAGTGGCCGATCTCGGTACGCAGCACGATTGCCGATCTGGATCTGACCTATTATTTTCCCTGCGCGGTGCGAGGGCGGACCATCGCATATCTGGGTTTGAGCCGCACCGACAAAGGCGATTTTCTTTCCACCGATGACGTGGAGCTGCTGACCACGCTGTCGGGCTCCGTTAGCATCGCCATCGAGAACGCGCGCCTATACCGGTCCCTGCAGCGCAAGGTGGACGAGTACGAACGGCTGAAGGAATTCAGCGAGAACATCGTGGAGTCGATCAACGTGGGGATTCTGGCGGCGGATCTGGAAGACCGCGTGGAGAGCTGGAACACGCAAATCGAGCGGCTCACCGGCATACCGCGGCAGGCTGCGGTGGGGCGGCGGCTGGCGGAACTGCTGCCGGCCGAGTTGTGCGAATTGTTCGAGCAGGCGCGCGCTGGCTCGGGGGTGCACAATATTTACAAGTTCGTGCTACAGTCTGCGGGCGGCTCGAATGGAAATGGGAATGGGAACGGGAACGGAAATGGCGGCGTCTCGCGGCCGGCGCACATCCTGAATATCGCTATCGCGCCGCTGGTCTCCAAGGACCTGCAGCAGATCGGGCGCTTGATCATTTTCGACGACATCACGGATCGCGACGAGCTGGAGCGGCAGCTGGTGCAGGCCGACAAGCTCAGCTCGATCGGGCTGCTGGCGGCGGGCGTGGCGCATGAAGTGAATACGCCGCTGGCGGTGATTTCCACTTACGCGCAGATGCTGGCCAAGCAGATCTCGGGCGACGAACAGAAGTCCAAGCTGCTGGACAAGATCGCCAAGCAGACCTTCCGGGCCAGCGAGATAGTCAACTCGCTGCTCAACTTCTCGCGAACCTCCACCACCGCCTACGTGGAAGTGGATTTGAATCGCGTCGTTCAGGACACGCTGAATCTGATTGAACATCAATTGGACAAGTCGGCCATCGAGGTGAAGCTGGATTTGGCGGAAATTCCGCTGGCGGTAAAGGGGAATGCGGGCAAGCTGCAGCAGGTGTTCCTGAACCTTTTCCTGAACGCGCGGGATGCCATGGAATCCGGCGGCAAATTGTCGGTGAGCACCTGGAGCGAGGACGGATTTGTTCGCGTTGAGGTGGCCGACAGCGGGCAAGGGATTTCGCCCGACAATCTGGGGCGTATTTACGATCCGTTTTTTACCACTAAGGCGGCGCGTAAAGGAACCGGTTTGGGGCTGGCCGTGACCTACGGCATCGTGCGCGAGCATGGCGGTAATATTAAAGTGGATAGCCGGCTAGGAGCCGGTTCCCGATTCCAAGTGGAACTTCCTCTGGCAAGAAAGCCGGTGCATGCCTGATTCGCTCGCTCCTGACGCCCCCCTTCCCATAACTCCCAAACGCATTTTGGTGATTGACGACGAGGCCGATATTCGCGAGAGCTTGGACGCGCTGCTCGCGCAAGATGGCTATGCGGTGGACCTGGCCGACGGTGGAATCGAGGGGCTGCGTAAAGCCGAGGCCGGCAGCTACGACCTGATTCTGCTGGATCTCATGATGCCGGACCGGTCCGGCATGGAGGTGTTGAAAGAGATCCGGGAACGGGATAGCGAGACGCCGGTTTTCATGATCACCGCTTACGGCTCGGTGGAAAACGCCGTGAACGCTTTGAAGAGCGGCGCCAACGACTATTTCTCCAAGCCCTGGGATAACGAAAAGCTGCTGATCGAGATCGGGCGGATGATCGCGCATTCGCGGCTGGAGCGGGAGAATGTTCAGCTCAAGCGCGCGTTCAATCAGCAATACAATTTCCCCAACATCATCGCCAAGCACGACCGCATGCTGCGCATCCTGGACCTGGTGACGCAGGTGGCGCCGAGCCGCGCCAACATTCTGATCACCGGTGAGACGGGTACCGGCAAGGAACTGATCGCCAAGGCCATCCACGCCAATTCGACGCGCGCCAATCAGGCGTTCGTGCCGGTGAACAGCGGCTCGTTCCCGGCGGACCTGCTGGAATCGGCCCTGTTCGGACATGTCAAGGGCGCTTTTACCGGCGCCATCGCCAGCGTTAAAGGATATTTCGAAACCGCCAACAAAGGCACCATATTTTTCGACGAGATCGGAACCATCAGCCCGGAAACTCAGGTCAAGTTGCTGCGCGTCATTCAGGCGCGGGAGTTCATGCCGGTGGGATCCACGGAAACCATGAAGGTGGACGTGCGCATCATCGCGGCCACCAACGCCGATCTGAAAAAGCTGGTAGATGAAGGCAAGTTCCGCGAAGATCTCTACTACCGGTTAAACGTCATCAACCTCACCCTGCCCCCGTTGCGGGAACGCAAGGAAGACATCCCGCGGCTGGTGGAATATTTCTTCGATAAGTACAGCCGCGAGAACGAGAAGTTCCTGGATTCGAACAACCGCAGCTCGCTGCACTTCGAGCCGGACGCCATGCAATTGATGATGGACTACAACTGGCCCGGCAATGTGCGCGAACTGGAAAACGCAGTGGAGCGCGCGGTGGTGCTGGCCTCGGCGCAGGTGGTCTCCGTGGATGTTCTTCCGGACTCGATTCTGCAGGCGGGCGGCGTCCGGATTCGGCGCGATGAGAGCGGCACGCTGCCGGCCGACGCGAACTTGTTCGAAGTGGTCGCCGACTTCGAGCGCCGCAAAATCATCGAAGCGCTGGAAGCCGCCAATTGGAGCCAGACCGAAGCGGCCGAAAAGCTGAGTATTCCTTTATCTACGCTCAATCAGAAAATCAAGCGCTTGAATATCGACGTGCGGCGCAGAGGCAGTGCGGGCGGGGCTTCGAACTAGACTGCGCGTGACTGTGCCGATTGAGTTCGACCGCCGGATCTGTTCCGATCCCGCCCAAGCATCCCAGCTAGAGTGGCTCGAAACCAACGGCATCGGTGGATTTGCTTCTTCGAGCATCCTGGGCTTGAATACGCGCCGCTATCACGGGCTTCTGGTAGCGGCTACCCGGCCTCCGGTGGGTCGGGCTGTGTTGCTTTCCAAGTTGGAAGAAGCGTTTTTACTGGGAGGCCAGCGTTTCGAGCTGAGCGCGAACCAATACGCCGGCGCGATCCATCCCCAAGGGTACCTTTTTCTCGACTCGTTCCGTCTGGATCCCTTTCCGGTGTTTACCTATCGCATCCAGGACCTGGAGATCGAGAAGACTGTTTTCCTGGTTCACGGCGAGAATACGGTGGTGGTCCAATACCAGCTTTTCGGCGATCTCGGGGCCCGCTCGGCCGTTTTGGAAACGCGGGTGCTGGCGGCCTTTCGCGATTTCCATGGCGCCACGCACGCCAATTCCAGCATTCGCACCGAAGTTGCCATTGATCCGGGCGTCGCTACCATAACGCCTTATGAGGGCCTGCCGAGCCTGCATTTCGCGCACAACGCGGAGGCGGTGGACAGCGCCGGGTTTTGGTTTTACAACTTCGAGTACGAACGCGAGCGCGAGCGCGGCTTGGATTATCTCGAGGATCTTTACAGCCCGTTCCAGCTGCGTTTCGATTTGGCGCGCAACGCGATGGCGGCCGTAATCGCCTCCACCGTAGTCCATGAAGCCGCCCAAGCGCGCATGCTCGAAGACGCGGAAATCGAGCGGCGCGAAAAACTGGTGAGCGGCGCGCAAGAGGGGGATGTTCTCACCCAAACGCTGACTGCTGCCGCGGATCAATTTGTGGTGGCGCGCGGGGATCGAAACTCGGTGATCGCCGGTTATCACTGGTTCAGCGACTGGGGCCGCGACAGCATGATTTCGCTGCCCGGTCTGACGCTGGTTACGGGCCGCTTCGATATCGCCCGTAACATTCTTAGCGCCTTCGCTCGCAGCATGGATCAAGGCCTGCTTCCCAACCGCTTCCCGGACGCGGGCGAGACGCCGGAGTACAACAGCGTGGACGCGACGCTATGGATGTTTCATGCAGTGGCGGAATACTCGCGCCATACGGGCGATTACGGCTTCGTTCGCGCTGAACTCTATCAGGCTCTCGCGGCGAGCATCGGCTGGCATGAACGCGGCACGCGCTATGGCATCGGCATGGCTTCCGACGGCCTGTTACAAGCCGGACAGCCGGGCGTCCAGCTCACCTGGATGGACGCCAAGATCGGCGACTGGGTGATAACGCCGCGCGCCGGCAAACCGGTGGAGATTCAGGCGCTATGGTACAACGCGCTGTGCGTGATGCACGATCTGGCGCGGGCTTTCGGCCATGGGGCCGAAGCAGAGCACTATGCCGCGCTGGGCGGACGCGCGCGCGACAGCTTCCAAAGCGCGTTCTGGAACGAACCGGATGGCTGCTTGTACGATGTGGTCGCCGAAGCGGGTCCGGATCGCTCCATACGGCCCAACCAGATCTTTGCTGTCAGCCTGCCGTACGCCCTGCTCAGCGGCGAGAGAGCGCGCCGCGTAGTGGATGTAGTGGAGTGGGAACTGCTCACGCCATTTGGGCTGCGCACGCTTTCTCCGCGCGATCCGAATTACAAAGGCCGTTACGCCGGCGATCAGCGCAGCCGCGACAGTGCTTATCATCAGGGCACCGTGTGGCCCTGGCTGCTGGGGCCTTTTCTGACAGCCTACTTCAAGGTGCATAACGATGATCCGCAGGTTCGCGGACGGGCCGATCATTTCCTCGAGCCCCTGCGCGCTCATCTTTGGCAAGCCGGTCTCGGCCAGATTTCGGAAGTCTTCGATGGCGACGCGCCGCATTTCCCCCGCGGCTGCATCGCGCAAGCGTGGAGCGTCGCGGAAATTCTGCGGATTTATGTCGAGGAAGTGATAAAAGGCAAGCGCAGTTGATGGCCCCAAGGCTTGACAATATCGAGATTCCGCGATAGGATTCTGACCCAGAAGGTTAGCAGTCGGACAGTTAATCCGAATCTCCTGGAGGCCCGCATGCCCACTCGGAAGACTTTGATTGGGTTTCTGTTTTTTGCTCTGGCTACGATTCCCGCCTTTCCGCAAAGTGAATCGGCATCGATAGTTGGCACCGTAACCGACTCGTCCGGCGCGGCGATTCCGGGTGTTAATGTCTCCATTACCAGCACCGCAACCAATGCCACGTTTACCGTCCAAACCTCAAGCGACGGGAACTATACCTCTCCGCCGCTGCAGCCTGGCCGTTATTCGGTTGCGGCCGAAGCGCAGGGCTTCAGCAAGACGATCCAGACCATAAATCTAGACGTCGCCCAACATGCCCGCTTGGATTTCTCTCTGAAACCCGGCGAAATCACCACATCCGTTACGGTGGAGTCAAATGCGGCGGTGCTGGAAACCCAAAGCGCGGCGCTCGGCAACGTGCGGACGTCGCAGGCCGTCAACGACCTTCCTCTCAACGGCCGCAATTTTATGATGTTGACCTATCTAACTCCGGGAACCAGCAGTTCCGGAACGGGCTATACCATGTCGCGCGGCGCCAGCAATCAACTCGGGTTGCAAGGCGTTTCGGTGAACGGAATCCGCAATGGCGACAGCACGGAGTATTTTGACGGGATCCAATCGCAGGATAACGAATACGGCGCGATGATCCTGCTTCCGCTTCAGGATGCCATCCAGGAGTTCAAGATGCAGACCAGCGACCGCGACGCCTCCACCGGGCGCACCGGCGGCGCGGCGGTCAACCTGGTGACCAAGTCCGGCGGGAATGAATTCCATGGCAGCGCTTTCGAATTTTTCCGCAACTCCGATCTGGATGCCAGAAATTATTTCGATCCGCCGCAGATCCCGGCTTTTC
>DATJWJ010000209.1:0-7864 GCA_035501355.1 Bryobacteraceae bacterium
TCTTTTCGCAAATACTTCCGGTCTCCTACCCTGGTCTTTCCCTTTCCGATCACAATCGAATTGGTCAAGACGACACACTCCAAGCCGGCCAGGTACTGTTCTGGCACTGCCGACAGGAGCGAAGAAACGGTGGACTGAACCTTCGGCGGCGGCTCGTATCCCACATAGTTTTCGCGTATCGGAATCATCAATGTCGGCTGGCTTGAACGCTATTGTATATGCCGAAGCGGCCACTCTCTTTCGGGCGGGCGTAAAATCAAGGCATGGAACTCGTGGTCAACCAAAAGCACTATCGCATCGTGCTTGATCCGAAGCGCATGCTGCTGTGGGTCTTGCGCGACGAGTTGGATCTTACCGGGGCGAAGTACGGCTGCGGCGAGGGGCAGTGCGGCGCCTGCACGGTCCTGGTGGACGGCGTGGCTGTTCGCTCCTGCATGACGCCCGTATCCAAGGTAGCCGCCAAACAGATCACCACCATCGAAGGTCTCGCGCAGAACGGCAAACTGCACCCCTTGCAGGAGGCTTTCATCGAGGCTGACGCCATGCAATGCGGCTATTGCACACCCGGCATGATCATGTCGGGCGCGGCGCTGCTCGACAAAAAGCCGCAGGCGAGCGAAGACGAGATCCGCGCTGGGTTGCAAGGCAACGTCTGCCGCTGCGGGACCTATCCGCGCATCGTCGCCGCGGTTCAAATGGCCCAACGCCAGATGGGCGCGGAAGCGTCCAAGGGAGGCCGTCATGCTTGAGTTCGAGCGCTACGAGCTGCGCGAAGGCCCCGCCTACCGTTTCGATCTGGAACGGCGCGATTTTTTCAAACTGCTGGGCGGCGGATTGATTCTATTTCTGGTTTTCGACCACCCAGCCGATGGGCAAGAATCGGGCCGCGCCCAGGCCATGCGTGGAGACGTTCGTCCGCCCGAGCTCGCCGCCTGGCTGCACATCGGCGAAGACGGCTCCATCACGGTCTACACTGGCAAGACCGAAATGGGCCAGAACATCCGGACGTCGCTTGCGCAGGCCGTGGCGGAAGAGCTGCACACGCCCATGTCGGCGGTTCAGCTCGTAATGGCGGACACCGATCTCACGCCTTACGATATGGGGACGTTCGGAAGCCGCACTACCCCCACCATGGCTCCACAACTGAAGAAGGTTGGCGCGTCGGCGCGAGAGATGCTGATGGATTTGGCGGCGGAAAAATGGAAGACCGGCCGCGCCTCAGTGTCGATCGTTGACGGCAAGGCGAAGAACACCGCCAGCGGCGAAACCATCGGCTTCGGTGAGCTCACCAAGGGGCAGCAGATTACTAAGACCGTAAATGGCGCGGCGGTAACTCCAGCGGACAAGTGGACGCTGGCCGGCACATCCGCGCCCAAGGTCAACGCGCGGGACATTGTCACCGGCGCGCACCTTTATACCAGCGACATCAAGCGGCCGGGCATGATGTACGGTCGCGTTCTCCGTGCGCCGATAGTAAATGCCAAGCTCGCCAGCCTCGACACCTCGAAGACCGCCCAGGTGCCGGGCGCCATGATCGTCCATGAGGGCGATTTTGTCGGCGCAGTGGCCGAAGACGAGATTACGGCCGCGAATGCTGTTTTCGCCATCGGATCCAGGTGGAATTTTTCCACGCAAACTTCCAGCAAGGATCTTTTTGCATATCTCAAGCGGACGAGTCATGCCGGCGGTCCAGCGTCGGGGCCCGAACATGGTTCCTTGGACGAAGGTCTCGCGTCGGCCGAACACACGTTGGATGCGACCTACACCGTCGCCTACATCGCACACACGCCGCTCGAACCGCGCGCGGCCGTGGCCGAATGGAATAATGACAAGCTGACTGTTTGGACCGGAACGCAGCGCCCCTTCGGCGTCCGTAGCGAGCTTGCTGAAGCGTTCGGCATCCCAGAGAGCCGCATTCGCGTCATCGTTCCCGACACTGGATCGGCTTACGGAGGGAAACACACCGGCGAGTGCGCCATCGAGGCCGCGCGTTTGGCCAAAGCAGCCGGCAAACCGGTCAGGCTGGTCTGGACACGCGAGGAAGAATTCACCTTCGCATATTTCCGGCCGGCCGGCGTCATCGACATTCGTGGCGGCGTCACGGCAGATGGCCTGGTGAGCGCCTGGGAGTTTCACAACTACAATTCGGGACCCTCGGGCATCGATACGCCTTACGACATTCCGAATCGCAAGATCCAATTTCATCCCACTGAATCGCCCTTGCGCCAGGGCTCGTATCGAGGCCTGGCTGCCACGGCCAATCATTTCGCACGCGAGTCGCACATGGACGACTTGGCTGCTGCGGCCGGCTTGGATCCGCTCGAATTCCGCTTGAAGAACCTTAAGGACGCGCGCTTGCGTGCCGTGCTCCAAGCGGCGGCCGAGAAATTCGGCTGGCCGAACATGAAGAGCCAGCCATTGCGCGGCTACGGACTCGCTTGCGGCGTCGAGAAAGGCGGCTATGTCGCCAGTTGCGCGGAAGTTTCCATCGCGCAGCCCGGCGGCAAAGTGAAAATCGAGCGCGTCGCTACAGCTTTCGAGTGCGGCGCCATCGTGAACCCCGAGCATTTGAAAAACCAGGTGGAAGGCGCGGTGGTGATGGGCATCGGCGGCGCCTTGTTTGAAGCTATCGACTTCGACGACGGGCACATTCTGAACGCGCAGCTTTCGAAATACCGCGTGCCGCGCTTTAGCGACCTGCCGGTCCTCGAAACGGTTCTGCTCGACCGCAAGGATCTGCCGTCCGCCGGCGCAGGCGAAACTCCCATCGTGGCTCTGGCCCCGGCTGTCGGTAACGCCATCTTCCACGCCACCGGCCGGAGAATCCGCTCGCTGCCGATGGCGCCCAACGGTATCTCGTAAGCCGTCGCGCACGCACCGGCCGGCTAGGCTACAATCGCATCCATGCGGCGTACTCGTTTGCTTCTCAGCATGGGCTTCGTGGTGTTGCTCTCACTCGCTTTCCTGATTACCCGCACCGACGCCCAGCCCAATACCATCAAGCAAATCGCGCCCGGCGTCTGGTTCCGCGAAGGCGACCTGGAGCATCAAGGCCACTGCAACAACATCATCATCGAGATGAAGGATTACCTGATTGTCGTCGACGCTAATTTCCCGAGCGGCGCGCGAGCAGCAATGGCTGACGCCAAGAAGATCTCTTCGAAGCCGGTCAAATACGTCTTCGATACACACCATCACGGCGATCACGCCTACGGCAATGCGGTTTGGACGCAAGCGGGTGCGATGACCATTGCATATCAGGGTGTGGCCGATGAAATGAAGCGCTACGAACCGGCCCGCTGGAAGGCCAGCGAGAAAGAACGCAAAGATGTCGCGGATATGAAGCAGCCTGGCCCGCAACCGCCCCAGCAGACCTTCACCGACTCGCCGCACGTCATCACGGACGGCACGCGCCGCGTCGAATTCCGCTTTTTTGGCTGGGCTCACACGCGGGGTGATGGCTTCGTATATTTGCCGCAAGAAAGGGTTTTGTGCACCGGCGACGCGGTGGCCAACGGTCCGTACAACTTCACTGGGGACGGAAACATCGGCAACTGGCCCAAGGTAGTCGACGGCGCGCTGAAGCTGAACGTCGATCACGTTTTGCCCGGACATGGACCCGCAGGCGGGCGCGAGGTTCTGGTCGGACAGCGCGCGTTCATGCTCGAGTTGCACAACGCCGTCCAGGCCGCTATCAAAGCGGGCAAGAAGGTGGATGATCTGGTCAAATCGCAAGACGGAAAGCAGCTCGCCCAGCTTCAACTACCGGACAGCGTAAAGAACTGGGTGGGTCCGTCTCTGCCCGACCAAATCAAGGATGCTTATAACGAGATCACCAATAAAAAACCGGCCGGCGATCTTCCGCATTAGTTGAAAATAAACAAGTAACCGATACTGGCTCATCGCGCGACTAGTGCGGAGCCCGGGTTTCGGTGTAGGCTGGCGGTATGGCTGCCGTTTCGGACATGCCGCTGGCCCGTATCGTCGACCTGCGCCAATTGCGCGCGGGCGAGCTGGATCCTCTGCTCGAAGAAGAAACCCAGGTCTGGAGCGACACGCTGGATTGGGATTTCCGGGCCTCCGCCAATCTGGTGCGGCGCTTTCTCGAAATGCAGGCGCTCAACGGCTACGCCTTGATAGGTAATGGACACCCGATTGGATACTGCTACTACGTCTCGGAAGAGAAAAAAGGCCTGATCGGCGATTTGTACGTCATGCAGGATTTCGTTTCGCCCGAAAACGAGGCACGCCTGCTGGGCGCAGTGGTCGACACGCTGGTGAAGACGCCATACGTGCAGCGCATCGAGTCGCAATTGATGATGCTGCGTAACGCTCAGCGGATCGCGGTGCCGCAGCGCGCTCATTTGCGCGTATACACCCGTGCCTTCATGGAAGTGGATCTGGGCCAGGCGGCGCGGCTGCCCGCGGCGAGGCCCTCATACGCGGTATTAATCGATAGCTGGACAGAGCGCAAACAGGATGAGGCAGCTTCGTTGATCTCGACGGCTTACCAGGGCCACATCGACGCCGATATCAACGATCAATACCGGTCGCCGGCGGGCGCGCGCAGGTTTCTGATGAACATCGTTCAGTATCCGGGCTGTGGAAGCTTCTTTCAGCCCGCTTCGTTCTTGGCTGTGGAGCAAGGCTCGGGGAAATTATGCGGGATTTGTCTCGCCAGCCTGGTCCACTCCGATGTGGGACACATCACGCAGGTGTGTGTTTCGAAGTCCGTCCGCGCTCGCGGGGTGGGTTACGAATTGATTCGCCGTTCGCTCGAATCGCTGGCGCGGCACGGCTGCCGAAAGGCCAGCTTGACGGTGACCAGCGCCAATCGCGAGGCGATCGCATTATACGAGCGCATGGGTTTCCGCAGGTCGCGCGACTTCACGGCGTACGTCTGGTCGAATTTTTCAACCAGGGGCTGAGCAGGACCGGTAACGAAGCAGTCCGCAACTCGCTGCTCACGGCTGCTGCTTCGATGCCGTCGGGGCTTCCCTCTGTGTCTCTATCGCGTGCGGCTCAGCCGCCAGCTTCCTGGCCGCCTTGAAATCGGTCGCCAGATGCTTGGCGATTTTGTCCGCGACATCGGCGCTCGCGCCTAGAAACTTTCCACCCAGACTTTCAGCCGTCCCGGACCAGATCACATCGTCGTCCTTGCTGACCAGGCGCACAGTCACGATAGCTTCATGCTTGCGTTCCTCCGACCGGCGGCTGTCGTTCTCACCGATCGTAATGCCGCCGGAATGGTTGCTGCTGCTCGAGGAGCTGTAGCGGGTGGCCTCACTCTCGCCGGCGCCGAATTGTGAGTGTGCGCTGATTCCTTCCGCCGATTGGTGAACGTCAACGAAGACATCATCGTCGCCCGAGCCCTTCAGCACCGCATCGGCCTTGTCTTCGTCTTCGGTGATGATGAATTGCTTGGTTCTTTGCAAACTGGTCATGAGCAGATCGCGGATCTGGAGCGCCGCGTCGCCGCCGGTCAGGATACTGACGTAGATTCGCCGCACCTTGGCCAGTTGCTGCATGGCCTCATCTTCCGGCGCCGCAGCATCGTTTTGAGGAACTTCAGAAGGAACAAGCAGCAACAGACAACACAGAAGAATCGACATACCTCACCCCTTCCCGCCTTTGCGCGCATCGTCGTCCTGAAACTCGACCTTTCGTCCAGTGCGGGCTTCCAGGCTTACCAGGATCGCGCGGATGTCATCCTTGTCGACCTTGAAAATGAGCGCCTGCTGCTGGTTTTCTTCGTCTTCGTAGCCCACCGTGAGGAAATGTTGCCGCTTCTTGGCCAGCAGAAACAGCGGCGACACTAGGACGGCGGCCAGATAGCGGCGATCCACCTTCTGCCCGTATTCGATGAGGTTGATTTTGTCGTAAGGTACGCGAAAGCGGGCGTTTTTGGAGTAGAAGATGAAGTATTGCGCATCGAGAGCCTGAACTTTGCCATCGCAGCCGGCCGGAATCTGGGAGACGGTGCCGCCCACATATTCGGCTCGGCCCCCATCGCCGCCCGCAGCCAGCACGGAGCAAGCGGCTAGAAGTACCAGAACGAGTCTCTTGGATGTCATAATGAGGTTAGTAGAGCGGCCCGCGCGAAACTCTCACTGATGTTAGCCAGCAATTCACCCAAATCTGGAGCGAAGCGTGGTCTGTTCCGCCGCAAATCACGTCTGGTCCAGATTGCTGGAGCGGCCCGATTCGCCGGCGCGGCAGCCCCTCAGTTTGTGCGGCGCATTCAGAGCGAACGCCGCCGTTCCGTGGCCCCTGCCCCATTCGTCCCAAATCCCAAGAAATGGCCGGACCACGGCTTGCACGCCGCCTGGCTGGGCCATAGCACGGTGCTGTTAAAGCTGGACGGCTTCACGATTCTTACAGATCCTGTGCTGGGTCTCCGCTGCGGCATTCGAATGGGACCGATGACCCTGGGGCTTAAGCGGCTGGTGGCTCCCGCCATTCTCCGCCACGACCTGCCGCAGATCGACTTGATTTTGCTTTCTCACGCGCATTTCGATCATTTTGATCTCGCCACTTTGCGTGCCCTGGAGCGCTCGGGCACCACGGTGGTGACCGCTAAGAACACCAGCGATCTGCTTCGCGTAAGGCGCTACAAGTCCGTCCACGAGCTGGGATGGGACGAGCGCATTCGGGTTGGCCCGGCTGCTCTACGCGGCATCCCGGTGAACCATTGGGGCGCCCGGATGCACACCGATGTGCAGCGCGGATACAACGGATACCTGATCGAGACCCAGCATCATCGGGTGGTCTTCGGCGGCGATACGGCGCTGACCGATTCGTTTCGTTCGGTGCGAAGCTCCCGGCCGGTGGATCTGGCAATTATGCCGATCGGCGCTTACGATCCCTGGATTCGCGTGCATTGTAATCCCGAACAGGCTTGGCGCATGGGTGCGGACTGCGGTGCGGAGTTCCTGCTACCGGTGCATCATCAGACCTTCCAACTTAGCCGTGAGCCGTACTTCGAGCCGGTGGAGCGATTCGTTGAGGCAGCCGGAAGCCAACCGGAACGAGTCGTAGCGACGCGCATCGGACACCAGTGGTCCGAGGATTGACGAACCATGCGGTTCCCCGCGCTAGTGTTGACTACCGTCTTGGTTTCCGCCGCGTGCGCGCAGGACGCTCGTGAAATCGTTCGCAAATCGGTGGAGTTGGACCAGGCCAACTGGCTGCGCATGAAGGACTACACCTGGATCGCGAATGAAACCGACCGCAGCCTCGATTCAAAAGGCCAGGTGAAGTCCACGGAAAGCAGCAAATGGGAGACGGTGATTCTCTATGGCGAGCCGCACCGGCGGATGCTGGAGCGCAATGGCAAACCGCTGACTATCGGCGAGCAGCGCAAAGAACAACAGAAGCTGGACAGGGCCGTGGCGAAGCTCGAAGCCGAGACGGACGTGCAGCGCCAGCGCCACCTGGAGGAGTTCGAGAAGCAGCGCGAAAAGGATCGCGAGTTTTTGCGCGAAGTGAGTGACCTGTACGACTTCCGAATTGAAGGCCAAGACAAGATCGACGGCCTGGATGTATGGGAGATTTCCGCGACCCCCAAGCCGGGCTATGAGCCCAAGCGCCGTGACGCACGCCCGCTGCTGAAGATCAAAGGCAAGATTTGGATCGACAAGGCCGAATTTCAATGGGTACGGATCGAAGCGGAAACCACCGGAACGATCACCTATGGGCTGTTCCTGGCGCGGTTGAATCCGGGCGCCAAGCTGCTATTCGAGCAGACCCGCGTCAATGACGAAATCTGGCTGCCCAAGTTCGAGCGTGTAAGCGGCTCCGGACGCCTGGGCCTGGTGAAGAAGATCGCCTTGGAACAGGATCTGACTTGGAGCAACTACCGGAA
>DATJWJ010000210.1:0-3554 GCA_035501355.1 Bryobacteraceae bacterium
AAAGATCGTTTGATTGTTAGCGGTCATCAGAAAACGTAGATTTTTGGACGTTCGCCGGTCGGTCCGCGGCGGCTTGGCGCAGCTTGAGACGGAGGTAGTCAAGATAGCCTTGCGGCGCCGGATGGGTGCGGAGTTCATCAATGACGGGCCGAAAGTAGGCCAGGGAGCGGATCGGAGAAAGCCGAGGTGCATCTGCCGGACGCATCAGGCGGCGTAGCGATCCAAGCAGAAACGCAGCCTCCACGAGTTGCAGGGGCACGCGGTTCTCGTAGAAACGGCGGGCGAGCCATTGATCCGACGCACTCGCGCGCAGAGGAGTATCGGGCAGGTCGACATAGAGCGCCAGCACCGAAGAGATGTACAACGCCGGGTTGGAGTCCGGCTGCAACAGATCAGCGGCCGGCGTCACTTTTTCTTCCTCCGCCGCGCCGTCATCTCCTGCTCGCTCTCGTGCACTCGATAGCTTTCCCCTTCGATCACGGTCACGTCGGCGTGATGCAGCAGACGGTCCAGCAGGGTCACGATGCAAGTGGCGTTGGGAAAGACCTCATTCCACTCTTTGAAGGGCTTGTTGGTCGTGAGAATCACCGACTTTCGTTCGTAACGCCGATTGATCACTTCGTAAAGTAAGTCAGCCGACCTGTCATCGAAGGACAAGTAACCTACCTCGTCCACGCAGAGCAAACCCACGTTGGCGTAGGCGCGCAGCTTGCGGTGGCGGCCTTCCGGAGTCTGGCGATGCAACTCTTCTAGCAAAGCCGCGGCGGAGCGAAACAGCACGGAATGGCCGGCGAGCACCGCCTGGTGACAGATGTTCTGGGCGATCATGGTTTTGCCCAGTCCGTTGGTGCCCATCAAGATCAGGTTGCGGGCTTCCGGGAGGAAGTCCAACGTCAGCGCGCGTTCAATGACATCGCGTTCGATCTTGGTGGGCCAGGACCAGTTGAAATCCGCCATGGGCTTAAACTTTTTGATCTCGGAGAGGCGCAGGCGCCGTTCCAGACTGCGGTGGGCGCGTTCGGCAGCCTCGGCCTGGGCCAGATGTTCCAGGATCTGACGCGGTGACCAGCGCTGCTTGGTGGCCCGCGCCAGAAAGTCGTCCACTTCGGCGGCCAGAGCGTGCAAGCCGATCTGTTCGAGTTGCCCCGGCAGGCTATTGGTCGGGGTCGTCATCGCGCGGGTGGGCGAGCTCATCGTAAGTCTCCAGATTGTGAGGGCGGACATTCAGCGCCTGCGCCTCCGGGTGGCGGCTGAGATCCAGCGCCGGCAAGGGGGAAGCGCGATGATGACGACGCAGCAGAAAAGCGACCGAGGAGGCGCGCGGCGTATTCCGTTCGAGCGCTTCGCGGACGGCGCGGCGCAAAGCGGCTACCCCATACAGATCCAGCAAGCGGAGCAGTTGGGAGGTTTGACGGGCGGCCGATTCTCCCTGAGCGAAGGCGCGCTCCAGCAGGTCCTCGCTTTCCGGAACAGCCAGCGCCAGGCGCCCCGCGCGCGTTGCTTGGACGGCCTTACGTTTGGTGCGGAGCAAGGCTTGTTCATGAGCCGGGTCCAGAATGGATTGCTGCCGGTCATAGGAGCGGTGATGGCGGGCGATCTCGGCGCTGCCGTCCAGGATGCGCACATCAGTGTCGGAGGCGACCAAGGTTAAAGACCGGCCCACAGCTTCGGGCGGGATGGAATAGTCGTTGAGATCGAAATGCACATAGATGGTCTTGCGGGAGCGCACCGGCTCAATCCGATCGGTGTTGAAAGTATGGAGCGGCAGCGGCAGCAAGCGCGGCTGCTCTTCGGCGAAAGCTTCGGCCACCGAGCGTGCGCTGTCGTCGGGCCAGCGGCGCTGGTGTGCTACTTGATCGCGCCACAGCAGCGCCTGCCGGTTGCACTCCGCCAGCGTGGTGAAGGCGCGGCCCGCCCAGAAGGAATCGCGCACATAGCGAATGGCCCTCTCCACGCGGCCTTTTTGATTTCCGGCGCGTACCTGACAAGGACGTGGCGCGAAGTGATGGTGAGCGGCCAACTCTAGCAGCCGCGGGTTGAAATGAATCTGATCCCCGCGCCGTTCCAGCACGGCGCTTTTGAGATTGTCGTACAGGATGACCCTAGGGGCGCCGGACCAGTCTTGAAAAGCGCGCACATGGCCGCGCAGGAAGTTCTCGGTATTCTGGTCGAAGAAGAACTCCAGATAGAGCGCCCGCGACCAGGACAACGTGATTACGAAACAGGAGAGCTGGCGCTTGGCGCGGCCCACCATGACCGAACCGAAGTAGGCCCAGTCCACTTGGGCTTGCTCAGCCGGAAAGACCTGTAATCGCAGGAAGGCCTCGTGCGGTTGCGGACGCAGACGAGCCACGGTGCGCCGCAACTGTTCGACGCTGCCGGAGTAGCCGCGATCGCGAATCATCTGATAAAGGCGCGTGGCGCGCAAGCGGGGATGTTGCGCCAACGTCTCGCGCACAAACGGCAGATACGGATCGACAATGGACGGCCGCATGGGCTCGGCGTGCTGAAAGCGCTCCACCTCAATGGCGCGCCGTACGGTGTCGGGGTGGACATTCAGGGCTTGCGCAATCGTGCCGATCTTCCAATGTTCGGCGTAGAAATAGCGGCGAATCTGTACACGGGTTTCCGGACTGATCATCCCAGCTCACCTTCGTCGTGGAGTGTGTGGAAAGGCATCGACGAAGCGGCCTGGCCGGCCACAAATGGAGCAGCGTAGCCAGCGATCGGCTTGCTTTTCCAGTCGGCAGGGAGGCGCCAGTCGCAGCGCCGCCGCCACCGGCATCGTGATCGTTTCTCCACAGCCGAATGGTGCCGGAGAAATGACCGAAGGGGAAGATTGATCCGTCACGCGAGGCCGACAACGGCGCTCCCGATACGCACGCTGCCGATCGCGATGATCCAGCCGGCCTTCGGCGCTCTGCTGGTGTCGGCGGTTGGCGGCGCGGCATTGCTCACGCCGGGCGTCGGCACGGCACGCCGGGCAGCAATAGCACTGCCCACGATCACAGTGGGTACAAATCCAGAACACCGTCTGGCAACCCTGGCTGCGACAAACGCGCTGCCGGAGAACCACTTCGCCATGAACCGCCATCCGCCCACGCAGGCGGACTTTGACAACGGCAACGGTTCATGCCAGGGTAGAACCAGCTTGAATGGCCCCCTTCTCATGAAGGTTGCCGAGCAGAACCCCGCCGTTGAAGCGGCGGGGTTCTCCTACCGCCTTCCAAGCCACAATACAATTTTTCGCTGAAATGTTTCGACGCTGATGATTGACGGATGATCGCGCCTTCGGCGCGGATGATGTTGCTGTTTCCCTCTACACCGGCGAAAGGATCAGAAAACTACGTTTTCTGATGATCGACAACAGTGTCCGATGGTCCCGGCAAAAAGCAGAAGCGCGCCCATTATTGGACCGCGCTTGCGCTCCTTCGAGGGGTAATGTCGAGCCCTGACGCCGGCATTAAGATGCTCAATACCCGCTTCGACAAGCTCCCTGGTGCCGCGCACGAGGTTGATACGGCGACGCCCGAAGGCGATGAGGGAGAAAATCC
>DATJWJ010000211.1:0-22796 GCA_035501355.1 Bryobacteraceae bacterium
AGAACCGTGAAATACAGGACCTTCGTTCCGTCCGCCGAGAGCTTCGCCACAAACGCCGAGATAAAATTCTTGCTCGCGGGAACGAAGGTTCCGGCGACATCGATATTGCCGGCCGCGTCGAGTTGTGTGGCTGTGGGAGAGGCCCCGTTCGGCAGCGTCGCCAGCAATTGGACATTCCCACGAAGCGGCCCAACGGCAGTAAGCGATGCAAGAAGGAGCACAACCCGAGACATGCCCTCAGCCTAGCATTGAGGACCCGGCCGTCGGCCTACACTTTACAGATCAAAGTGCCGATAAGAGACCGAGGGCTTTCATGTCTGCTGTCACCAAAGTTCTGGTCGCCGACGATCACGGCGTCGTCCGCAAGGGCCTGCGATTCCTGCTACAAACCGATCCATCCATTGAAGTGGTGGGCGAAGCCGCCGATGGCCGCGAAGCTGTCCGGCTCTCCGAGGAGCTTGCTCCCAACGTCGTCGTTATGGACATCACCATGCCTCAGCTCAACGGCATCGATGCCGCTTCTCAAATCGTCAAGCGGTCGCCTGAAATCGGAATCGTCATGCTCAGCATGCATTGCGACGAGACCTTCCTGGTGCGCGCGCTCGCCGCCGGAGCCCAGGGATATCTGCTCAAGGATTGCGCCGAGTCCGATCTGTTGCTGGCCGTTCGAGCCGTAGCCTCCAAGAAACTGTTCTTCAGCCCTACCATCACGCATACCTTGCTGGAGGACTACATGCGCCAGATGCAGAGCGAGGGCCTGGAGGATTCCTACGATCTGCTTACCGATCGCGAAAAAGAAGTGCTCCAGTTGCTAGCCGAAGGCAAATCCAATAAGGAAGCCGCCTCGCTGCTCAACGTCAGCCTGTACACCATCGAGACCCACCGCAGCCGCTTGATGCAGAAACTCAATTTGCACAGCACGGCTGACATCGTTCTCTACGCGGTGCGCAAGCGAATTATTCAGTAACCTGGCCTTCCGCGCCCGTCGCGGCGCCTTCCACGGCCGCTTCGCCTTCCGCCGCCAGCGGCAACACCACCGCGATGCGCGTACCTTGCCCGGGCGCCGACTGAACCGAGACCTGCCCAGACAGCTCCCGCACCCGCTCGGTGATGCCCAGCAAACCGAGCCCATACGCCACTCCGTCTTCTTGCTTGAACCCGATGCCGTCGTCCTCGATCGCCACCGCCAGTTGGCCGCCGGTTTCTTGCAGTTGCACCCGGATGCTCTGAGCCTTGGCATGCCGTGCGCAGTTGGTCAGCCCTTCCTGCACGATCCGGTATAAATAGGTCCTCTGCCGGTCCGACAGGTGTTTCAAATCGCCATCCACTTCCAAATGAATCGGGGTCTTGTAGCGCCGTGAGAATTCACGCGTCTGCCATTCCAGCGCCGGCCCCAAGCCCAACAGATCCAGCATGGCCGGCCGCAACCCCATCGCGATGTCCCGCGTGGTTCGCAGCGTACTTTCAGCCAGCTTCTTGGCCTGCTCCAGATGCGGCGTCAGGTCTCCTGCCGGCGTCGAGTGCGCCCGCTCCAGATTTCCCAGTTCCATCCGCAGCGCGGTGAGCAGCTGTCCGATTTCGTCATGCAGCTCGCGCGACAGCGCCTTGCGTTCCTGCTCCTGAGAAGAGACTAGCTGCTGCGACAACAAGCGCAGCCGCTCTTCGGCCCGCTCGGTCGCTCGCTGGTGCTCGGCCGTTTCCCGTTCCAGGGACGAAATGCGGAAAATGCTGGCCCCCGCAATCACCGACCCCAAAATCAGCGCCGTCAGAATCGTTTCCCAAATATCGTCCTGCAAATTCTCGACGGATTGATTCATCGCTTTGCGCCGCGATTCGAAATTATCCTCGTTTAATCTCTCCAATTCCTCCGTGACCGCGAAAATTGTGGTCCTTTGCGATCCCAGCGCATCCAACGGCAAGTCCGGCGCAACGCCCGGCCCATTCCGAAATTCCACGTCCACCGCGTCCAGGTAGGTGTGCAGCGCGTTCTCCAGCCGGTCAAACGCCTTGCCCCCTTGTTCGGAACGCAGGATCCGCAACTGATCCAGATTCACCTCGGTCCTGGCCCGCAATTCCGCCAGCGACTGCAAGTAGCGCGCGGCCGAAACATGCTCTTCCAGCAGCCGGTCCCGCCGCAGCACCGCTACCCGCGACACCTCCGACCGAATGGCTTCCGCCAGCCGCTCGATGTGACGATAGCTGTCCTCCACCGCCAGAATCTGCTCGTGAATCCGCCGCGTCTCCTGGATGCTCGCCACGCCCGACAGCCCCAGGATCAACAAGAGAAAACCTAGGCCGAATACCGAAACCGGCCAGATGCTTTGCTTCACCGTTTTCACCCTACTCCGGGGTGTCAAAACCCTGACGCCCCTTACCCTATCGACGGTATTGTGCAGTTTCCTTAACTGCTTGAAAATGGTCGCAGTAAACCAATTAAATCCCAGCCCTTTGCTAATCCAGGGTCGGCTCGGAGGAGGAGAACATTATGTTAGCTATGCAAGCCTTTACGGCTTTGGTGCGGATGTGGAAAAACCGCCAAGGCCAAGACCTCATTGAGTATGCCCTGATGGCGGGCTTCGTTGCCGTCGCCGCCGGCGCGGTCATGCCCTCAGTGGCAACCAGCATCAGCACCATTTTCAGCGAGATCAGCTCCGTCATGGCTGCCGCCGCCTCCCAAAGCTAATACCCAATCATTTGTAATTCCCTGCCTTGTGGAGTTCCACCGCCTATCGTGGAACTCACTTTTTTCCGAACTTAACGCGAAGGCTTCCCGTACCGCCTGGTATGGGCAGCCTTTCTTCCGACCTGCATCATTCCATTCGTATCCTCGCCAAGAGTCCTGGATTCACCACCGTTGCGGTCGCAGCTCTGGCGCTCGGCATCGGAGCCAACACCGCCATCTTCACGGTCATCAATAAGGTCCTGCTCGAGCCTCTGCCCTACCCGGACTCCAACCGCATCATGCGCATCGCGCGCGCTTTTCCCTCCGGCCACGGCAATTCCATCTCGATCCCCAAATTCATGGCCTGGAAGAAGAACAACCAGACCTTCTCGGCTCTCGCCATGTACGACTTCTCAGGCCCCGGCCTCAACCTGGGCCAAGGCGACCATCCCGAGCAAGTCAAAGCCATCCACGTCACATCCGAATATTTCGCAGTGTTTGGTGTCGCACCCGCCCTCGGCCGCGCTTTCCTCGCGCAAGAGGATCTACCCGGCGGTCCAAAAGTCGCCGTCCTCGGCCACGATCTGTGGGTCACTCATTTTGGAAGCGACCCAGCCCTGATCGGCAAGCCCGTGGTGCTGGGCGGAGTACCCTACTCCGTGCTAGGCGTTCTTCCTGCAGGCTTTCATTCCGATCCCCCCGCCGAAGTCTTCCTCCCATTTCAAGCCGACCCCAACAGCACGAACCAGGGTCATATCTATCTCGTCGCCGGACGTCTGAAGCCCGGCGTTTCCCTGGAAGCCGCGCAGGCCAACATGAAAAGGGCCGGCGAACAATTCCGCCAGGTCAATCCCCAATGGATGGATAAAACCGAAAGCGTAGCGGTGCTCCCGCTGGCTGAAGACCTCGCTGGCGAGGTGCGGCTACCGTTGCTGGTTCTGGCCGGCGCGGTTGCGTTTGTGCTGCTGATCGCCTGCGCCAACGTCGCCAATCTATTGCTGGCTCGCGCCGCCGGACGCCAGAAAGAAATCGCCATCCGCACCGCCCTCGGAGCCGGACGTTGGCGCCTCTTTCGCCAGCTTCTGAGCGAAAGCGTGCTGTTGGCCGGCGTCAGCGGCCTGATCGGTTTCGCCATCGGAGCCTGGGGCGTGCGCTTACTTCTGGCCTTGAGCCCCGGCAATCTTCCACGCATTAACGACGAACAACACCTTGCATCCGCCGTTACGGCGCTGGACTGGCGCGTGCTCATCTTCGCGCTCGGCCTTTCGCTCGTCACTGGCGTTCTCTTCGGCGTGTTCCCGGCTCTGCGCATCTCACGCCTGGATGTAAACGCTGTCTTGAAGGAAGGCGGCGGACGCTCTGGAAGCGGCCTGCGTCACAATCGCATCCGCAATGTCCTGGTCGTCGCCGAAATGGCCCTGGCCGTGATCCTGCTGGTCGGCGCGGCCCTCATGATTCGAACCTTCTCCGGTCTTCGTTCCGTGCAGCCGGGTTTCGACTCCCACAATGTCATCACCATGCAAACTTCCTTGACCAATGGCCGCTACGACTCGACCGCCAAGGCCGCGCAGATGATTCGCCAGGTCACCGAACACGTCGAAGCGCTACCTGGCGTCCAGACAGCCTCGGCCACCATCATGTTGCCGCTCGAAGGCGGCGTCGACCTGCCGTTTGTCATCGAGGGACGCCCGCCCTCCAATGGCAGTATGTACAACGGCGATGAGCAGTGGCGCTTCGTCAGCCCACATTATTTCACCGCTTTCCGTATTCCGCTGATGCGTGGCCGCGCGTTCGATCAGCGCGACACCGGCAACTCCGAACACGTGGTCATCATCAATCAGGCCATGGCCAAGAAATATTGGCCCAATGAAGACCCGCTAGGTCAGCGCATCAACATCGGCAAGGGACTGGGAGCCGATTTCGCCGAGCCGCCGCGCCAGATCGTGGGTGTAGTGGGTGACGCGCGCGAAGCGGGCTTGAGCGGCCGCGACCAGGGCGTCATGTACGTGCCTCAATCGCAAGTCACCGACCCGTTGACTCGCTTAGCCAACAGCGTAATCCCGCTAAGCTGGGCCATCCGAACCGCCGGCGATCCCAGCCAACTCACTCCCGCCATCCGCCGCGAATTTCTAGCCGTCGACCCGCAGTTGTCGGTCGCGAAGGTCCGCAGCATGGAGCAAGTCATTTCCGAATCCACCGCGCGCCAGAACTTCAACATGTTACTGCTGACCATCTTCGCCTCGCTCGCCTTGCTGTTGGCCGCAATCGGAATCTACGGCCTGATGTCTTACTCGGTCGAGCAGCGTTTGCAAGAACTCGGCATCCGCATGGCTCTGGGAGCAGGCGGAGGCGACATGCTCCGGCTGGTAGTAGGGCAAGGCATGCGCCTCACCATCATCGGCGCGGTTTTAGGATTAGCCGCGGCATTCGGCTTGGCCCGTTTGCTGGCGAGCCTGCTATTCGGCGTCAAAACCACCGACCCGCTCACCTACACCGCGGTCGCGCTGATCCTCTCCGCAGTCGCGCTGCTAGCCTGCTGCATCCCGGCCATCCGCGCCTCGAAGATCGATCCAGTTATCGCACTGCGCTATGAATGATTACTCCTGCTTGAGCGCGTGCACCGGATCCACATTGGCCGCCCGCCGCGCCGGCAGATAACTCGAAACCACCGCCGCGGCCGCCAGCACCACCGGCATCACGACATAGGTCACCGGATCCAGCGGACTAATCCCAAATAGCACCGACCGCATCAACTGCATCAGCCCCGCGGCCGCCGCCAGTCCGATCCCGACTCCGATACCCGCCAATCCCAGCCCGTAGCGAATGAACATCCGGCTCATCGCGCCCGGCTGCGCCCCCAGCGCCACGCGAATCCCAATCTCCCGCCGCCGCTGCGATACAGCGTACGAGATCACGCCGTAAATTCCGACAATCCCCAGCAGCAGCGCCATCCCGCCGGCAATCCCCAGCATGATCAGCGTGAAGGAAGCTCGCGCCAGCGATTGACTAACGACATCCTGCATGGTCCGCACCGACGCTAGCGGCAGACTGGCATTCACCGACCAGACGGCCTGATGCACTTGAGTCAAAAAGCTCGCGCTGCCCGCGCGCCCGCTGCGCACAGCAAACGTCACGTCGCGCTGGGCATCCATTCGCCCGCGCGCGTAGAGGCTCTCGCCGTAGGAGGGCCAGTAAACTGTCGCCGGCGCCGGCTCCTGAACGCCGTTTTGACGCACGTCCTCCACCACCCCGATCACTTCGTGCCACGGCGATCCCGGCAGGCCGGTGGAAATGCGCTTCCCCACCGCGGCGAATGCCGAGCCAAACAGCTCGCGCGCGAGATTCTCGGAAACGATCGCCAACGGTCGCCGCCCATACAAATCCGTCCAGGTGTAATCCCGCCCCGCTATCAACTTGCTCCCCTCGGTTCGGAAAAAACCCGGTGACACGAATTGGAAAAATCGCAGCGGAGGAATGTCCTTACTAAGATCGGTCTGGCCTTCGGTAATAATAACGTCCCAATCGGGAGGTATGCCTTCCATCGGCATCTCGCTCGCAAACCCAACCGAGCCCACGCCCGGGATCGCCGTCAGCCGGTCCAAAATATCGTTCTGCATCCTGACCACGCGTTCCGGCTCTTTGACCAGCGAAGACGGAATCGAAATCCTCAGGACTTGGATCTGCTTCGGATTAGTGAATCCAGGCTGCACTCGAAGCAGCGCCTGGAACGTCCTGATCATCAACCCCGAACTCACCAGCAACACCAGCGCCAGCGCCACCTGCGCCACCACCAACACATTGCGCGCGCGATGACGATCCCGGCTTTGGCTCACCGTGCGCCCTCCGCCGCGCAGCGCATCCGCGACCCCCGGCCCCGCGTATTTCAGCGCCGGAATCAATCCGAACAAAATCCCCGAGAGCAACGCCACCGCCAACGTGAAAACGAGCGCGCGCCCGTCCACCGCGATCTCGTTCAGCCGCGGCAAATTCCCTGGCCCGATCGACACCAGCCAACGCAACCCCGCCTGCGCCAGCACCACTCCCAGCGCACCACCCAGAAGCGCCAGCAGCATGCTCTCGCTCAGCAGCTCTCTGACAATGCGCCCGCGTCCGGCTCCCAGCGCCGTGCGCACCGCGAGTTCCTGCTGGCGTGACTCCGCACGCACCAGCAGCAGGTTGGCAACATTAGCGCACACCACCAGCATCACCATCCCAACAGTCCCCATAACAACCCACAGCACGCTGCCCACGCCCCCCAAAACGTCCTGTTTCAGCGGACGCAGCGCGGGCGTAATTCGCCAGTTTTCATAAACGCGCGGGTTCATGCCGGGCGCCCCCGGCCAGGATCTCATCCACACCGGGACCAGCCGCGCGATATCGGCGCTGGCTTGCTCCATGCTCACGCCTGGCTTCAGCCGCGCCACGCATTCATAACCGAATCCCGGCAACATTGCCTGGCTCCGATCGAAAGCCAGCGGCAGGATCAGATCCGCCGTCACATCCACGAACTGAAAATCTCTCGGCATCACCCCCACGATTTCGCGCGGCCGCGAGTCCACCATAATATTGCGCCCTATCACCGAGCGATCGCCCCCGAAGCGCCGCTGCCAATACCCGTAGCCAAGCATCACCGTGGCTCGCCCGCGCGGCGCCTGATCCTCACGCGATAACCACCTGCCTAAAACCGGCGCAACATCGAGCGCCTCGAGCGCGCCATCGCTGACATCGACCGCCGAAACCCGTTCCGGCTCGGCCAGGCCGGTAACGGTGTCTGAGTCGGCCGCCCACACCCCCAGCGACTGGAACGTCCGGTTCTGCTCGGCATAAGTGAAGTACATCGAATCCGACAACCGCAGATCGCCCGAAACGCTAGCCAATCCTGGCGCGCCCGGCGCTTTGTGCCACACCGCCACCAGTCGCTCCGAGTCCGGATACGGCAGCGGCTTGAGCAACACGCTGTTGATCACGCTGAACACGGCGGTGTTCGCGCCAATCCCGATTCCGAGCGTCAGCAGCACAACGGCGGTGAACCCGGGAGTGCGTCGCAGCATACGCAACGAATGCCGCACGTCCCGCGCCAGCGAATCCACCAACGTGATGGTGTTCATGGCGTAAATCTCCTCCCGCACGCGCGTGCGGTTTCCGAACTTCCGCCGTGCCGCCGCCCGCGCCCCAACCTCCGTCATCCCGCGAGCGATGTTCTCGTCGGTCTCGATCTCGACATAGGAATCGATCTCGGCCTGCCTCTCCCGATCCCACCGCGCCCGCCGGAAAAACCGCCGCCAGCTCATGGCTTCCCCGTCTCCGGCTTCAGAATGCGGCCAATGGCCCGAACCATTTGCTCCCAGCGCGCGGTCTGCGCGGTCAATTGTTTCCGCCCCTTGGGCGTCAGCCGGTAGTAACGCGCCTTGCGATTGTTCTCCGAAGTCCCCCAAAACGACGCGATCCACCCGCGATCCTCCAGCCGGTGCAAAGCCGGATACAAAGATCCATGTTCAATCTGCAACACGTCCTCGGAGCGATGCTCGATCGCGTGCGCGATGGTATGCCCGTGCGCCGGCCCGAGCACCAGGGACTGCAGCACTAGCATGTCCAGAGTCCCTTGGACCATCGCGTTTTGTAAGGGTGAGTCGCTCTTGGCCATCGCCCTCCAGTATACTCCGGAAGACGATCTACTGGAACGAGGGACCTGTGAATTCAGGCCCGCATCAAACTGCTAAACAGTTCAGTAGGACATCTAGTGGTCTCGGCGCCCAGGATTCGCCGCCTTGCCGCTCGCGGCGGGCGTTCCGATGTGGTCCGCCAGTTGATCTCCGCTAAAGCTGTCCGTGTGGCTTTCGTCGATCTCCGGCAGCATGGTCGCATTCCATTCGTTCCACTCCGCCACCAGCCGCTCGTAAACGCCCTTCTTGCGCTCCTTCAGATTGGCCCGCTCCATCGGATCCTCGACCACATTGAACAGAAAACTGTTGTCAAGAATCTTCAGATACTTGTAGTCCCCGTCCCGGGCCGCTCGCTGAGCGTTCGCCTTATAACGCCAGAACAGCCGACGCGACACCATGGGAGCGCCCTCCGTCAGCACCGGCAGCAAGTTGATCCCATCCGACGGATACGCCGCATCCACCGATGCACCCGCGGCCGCCAGCAAAGTCGGCATCCAATCCATCGTGATCGCCACTTGCTCCGTCACGCGCCCTCGAGGAATACGCGCCGGCCACGACACGATCGCCGGTATCCGCAACCCGCCTTCCAGAAGTTCCGTCTTACGCCCCGTAAACGGCCATGTGTCCGCGAATCGTTCGCCGCCGTTGTCGCTGGTGAAAACGACAATCGTGTTCTCCTCCAGTCCGTTCGCGCGCAGCGCTTCCACCACTCGCCCGATCTCGAAATCCATTTCCTGAATCATTCGTCGATACGTCCCCTGCGACCCACCGTCGAAATCCGCAAGTCCCCTACCCGCCGCCTTTAGCCGCTTCGATTCCGCTTCATCGCCCGGTGCTTCCCAGGGCCAATGCGGCGCGTTGAAATGCAAGCTCAGCAGAAACGGACGGCCCGCCTTCGCATAACCATTCACCACCTCCACCGCGCGGCTGCCCAGCAGATCGGTCAGATACCCCATCTGATGCACCTGGACGTCGTCTTCCCACAAATCGTCGCCGCGGTTGGCGTGCGTATAGTAGTCCAGCGCGCCGCCGCGAAATCCATAGAAATGGTCGTAGCCACTTTCAAGCGGCCCGAATTTCGGCAGTTGCCCCAAATGCCATTTCCCCACTAGCGTCGTCCCATACCCGGACTTCTTAAGTAACGACGGCAGCGTCGGATGCTCCGGCGGCAGACCCACGTCACGTAGGACCAGCGGCTCCTCCAAACCGATCGGCAGCCGATACTGATACCGCCCGGTGATCAACGCCGTCCGCGTCGCCGAACACACCGCCGAGTTAGCATAAGCCTGCAGGAACCGCACGCCCGCCGCGGCCAGCGCATCGATATTCGGCGTGCTCAAGTCGGGACGCCCGTAACAAGATACATCGGCATACCCAAGATCGTCCGCCATTATGAAAACGATATTCGGACGCGCCCCCGCGGTTTGACCCAGTAAATTGTCCGACGCCAGCGCCACCGCACCGAGCGCAGCCTCGCGCAGCAGCGTTCTGCGCGTTACACCAGAGCGAACCGGCATGCCGCGCGCCCCTTACTGCCCGCGCCCTCGCCCCGCCGGCAATGGACCCATCGTGACGATCTCCAGCGTCAGACCATCCGGCCCACTGCCGTCGAAGTGCGTCTGATTCGCGAAATCCTTCACGATGCTCCCCGGCCCCAGCGCCACCGTGTTCTCTTTATCAAATTTGGATCCCGTGCCAATCAACATAGTCCCCGCCAGGACCGTAAGAATCCGATCGTTGGGATGAGTATGCGGCTGGGCCCAATCGTTGGGTCCGCGCTTGAGAAGCTGCACTACGAAACCTGGCTTGGAAGGATCGCCAAACAAAGTCGCCGATTGATTGGCGCTCCCCGGCCGCCCCTTCCACTCAATTTGATCCGGCATTCTGAAATCCCGCGCGGCCCGATCGATCTCCGGGGCATCGGCGCCGGAAAGCACCATCACCGCCCGCTTATTCGACTTCGCCGCGGGGTCCGAAAGAACCACCAGCGCGAGAATTCCCGCTACCGCCAGCGCTGGCCACCGAAAACCAACCAGTTTGGACATCGTCATGATCGTCTCCTTTAAACTCGAACAAATTCAGAAACAGGTGAGACTGGACCTATGTATCTTACTTCTTTCGCCTCACCCGAACCGAATTGCCTGAATCAAGGAGCCTTTGGTCGAGAGCCGCGGCTCACCGGCTTGGCCGCAGCAGCAGTAGCCTGGTGTTATCGCTATCTACTTGCGTGACAATCGCTGAATAGCCATCTGGCGATGCGGCCACGGACGTCTGCCATTCGTGGCTCAATCTTCGAAGCGGACCCAGCACCTGCCGGCCGCCGCTGTTCAGATCGATCACCTCCAATTGCGCCAGTGAGGTCGCCGGATCGACGCCGACGTAGAACAGCCTATTCGCCGAAACGTCCCACGCGTCAAAGGCGGCCAGCGAATCCGCGAACGTCCAGAGGGTCTTTTCCTCCTTGGTCGCGAGATTCATTTGAACCAGCCGTTTCGGATGATCGGACCGGAGAAAATACAGCAGGCGGCGATCTTTCGAGATGCGAAAGAAGCGCACCTCGTCCATTACCGCGGGTACGGCTGTACCGCCGCCGGCCAGCGGCTCGCGCCAGATGCGAAAACGATGCCCGCTATTCGAGACATAGTAGATGGATTTGCCGTCGGCCGAATACTGAGGGAACAGCGCGTAGTCCTCGCCTCCCCTCAGCGGCCGCGTGACACCGGTCGCAACGTCGGTTTCGTAGGCGTAGTTCAGGCCGCGGCTGCGGCAAAAGAAAGCGATCTTGCTTCCGTCCGGCGACCATGCCGGCGCCATCGGTAAATCGCCATCGCGCAGCGCCGTTATTTTTCGCGGCTGCCCGCCGTTCAGCCCGGAGATCCAGATTTGTGCCGCCCCCGAGCGATCGGAGATGAACGCCAGCTGCTGGCCGTCGGGAGAAAACTCAGGCGAATACTCGGCGTCCGTGGATGGAACCAGAAGGCGTGCCTCGGTCTTGCGCCGCGCGTCGTACAACCAGAGATTCACGTCCACTACCGGTTGAGCGAAAGCCAGCCGGTGGCCCAGCGGATCGATCGCGGGCCCAACCGCGGCCATGCCTGCGGGCGTGATTAGAGTTGGCGTTGCCTCACCTTTTCGCAGGCTCCAGATTCCAAACTGGCCCTGCCCGCGCTGGCTCCCGAAGTAGATCGTCTGGCCATCGTGCGAAACGCTTAGGCCGCGAACGCCGGCGTTCTGAAACGTTAGTGGTACCGGCGGAGTGGCCGTGGTTCCGTTCAGCGACAGCATAAAGAGATCGCCCTGTCCTCCACGCCGGAACAGGATCCGTTTGCTGTCGGGCGAAAAACGCGCCTCCAGATCGCCAGTCGATCCATTCGGCGGATCGGTAATCACCCACGATCTTCCGTCCTTCGGCGAAATGAGCAGAAGATGCACGGGGTCGGTCCCTTCGTTCGGCTGCTCGCTTGAAACCAGCCACTCCCCGTTCGAAGACCAGTCCAAAGCCGGCGGAATTAGCATCGGCGAAAGCTGGAGAACTGTGCGGATCACGCGTTCCGCCCCGCTCGCCGTGTTCACCAGGACAATCGCAAAGTGGCGCTCCCGGCCCTCCCTGAGCAATGCGACGGATCCTCCATCCGGAGACCATACCGGCCGCGACTCCGGCTGCTCGGCGGCAGTCAATCGAGTGGGCACGGATTCGCCATTTTTCAGCAGGTACACTTGCGAAGTCCGCGAAGTGCCGCCGTCCCAGGTGAACGCGATCGTTTTTCCGTCCGGCGACCAGGCCGGATCGTTCACCGAACCCGGCAGGCTGACCAGCGGTTGCACTCTCGGCTGAGCCAGCTCGGGCCGCATCGCCAGCCAGGCCAGCGCCGCCACGGCAAGCGCGCACAGCGGAACGATGATCCAGGCCTTCCCGCTCGGTTTCTTCCGCGCCCCGCTCGGAGGCGCATCCATGAACACCCGAGCGACGATTGCCGCGCCCGCGCTCTGACTCGTTCTTGCGCGCGCGGGAGCCTCCTCGAAGCGCGCCACGTAACCGCCCTTGGGCATCCGAATGACGACATCCTGCGAGCCCTCCGAGTCGTAGAAATCCGCCAGCTTTTCGCGCAGCCGGCGCGCGTGCACCCGGACGATGGGGTCGGCTTTCGGATCGTAGCTCGGAAGACGGTCGAATACGTTGACCCCGATCACGGACTCTTTGAGACTGTCCAACTGCCCGGCGTGCGTTTGCTCCACGCAATAACGCAAGAACCGGATGAGCCGCGGCGAGGAGGAGAACTCCTTGGAGTTCACGATGCGCTCCAGTTCGGATTGAATCGCGTCCGTTTCAACTAGCAAGGTTTTTCAAGTATAGAAGCGCTCGGTTAACACTTGATGAACTTCGGAACGGGGTAAAACTTCGGTTTAACCCCGCGTATCCGCTCGCTACCTCTCGCCGCGCCCGCGCCTCGCTGTATAAACGCACATGGCTCGAACGAAATCGCTTCTTTGCGCGCTAGTTGTGCCGGTCGCAGTGGCGGGTGTGGTCTGCGCTTTCGCCGCGGATCTGCCTCAGCTTTCAGGCGCGGCCAACTTTCGGGATATCGGAGGGTACAAGACCGCTGGCGGACGCGCAGTCAAGCGCCGCGTGATCTTCCGTTCGGGCGAGCTCTCGGGCCTGACGCCATCCGATCAGCGCGAGCTCGAATCATTGCAGATTCGTTACGAAATCGATCTGCGAACAAACCAGGAGCGCGCCGAAGCGCCCACCCGATGGGGTGCCAGCCCGCCGCAAGTGATCGCAATCTCCGTAGGCGAGCCGCGAAACTCGAATGCGGCACGCTCTGCGGCCAACAGCATGTCCACCATCGCCAATGCCGCGGACGCCGAGCGGTTCATGCGGCAAGCCACCGCCCGCATCGCAACCGAAGGGGCAGGCGATATCGGCGCAGTGCTCCGCCGCCTGGCCCAGGGCGATGAGCCGGCTCTGATCCACTGCACCGCCGGAAAGGACCGTACCGGCGTCACGGTAGCGGTCCTCATGACGCTGCTGGGAGTGCCGCGCGTCGAAGTGGAGCGGGAATATGCGCGCAGCGACGAAGCCGTCGACCAGCAAATCGAGCGCATGAAAGCGCGCGGCGACACCGCTTCGGCGTCCGGGCTTCTCTCGCTCGCTCCGAATATCGCTCGAGTGGTGTTCGGCGCCAAGCCCAGCTACCTGGAAGCCGCGTTCAACGAAATTGACAAACGATATGGTTCGTTCGAGGCGTACTCGAAAAATGCCTTGAAAATCACACCGCAACAAATCCAAGCTCTGCGAGCCAAGCTGCTCGAGCCCTGAGCCTGGAGCGAAACGAAATCGAGGTTCAAAATCATGACCAAGAAATTCTTCAACCTGAGAGTCCTGGCGATTGCCATTCTCTTTTCCCTAGCTACACTCGCGCCGTTATTCGCTCAGAGCAGCAGCGTCAGCGGACACGTCGTCGATAGCACGGGGGCGGCGATTCAAAACGCCGCCGTCGATATTGTCAGCAATGCAACTGGCGAAACCCACGACTCAAAATCCAATAGCGAAGGTTACTTTCTGTTTCCCCCACTCACTCCCGGATCGTACGTGGTGCACGTCGGCGCGCCCAACTTCGCCAAGGCGACCATCGACAATGTCGCGCTGGAAGTGGGCGGCTCGCGTTCTATCGATGTCGTCCTCAAGCCGGAAAGTCAGACGCAGAGCGTTACCGTTACCGCGGCCCCGCCCGAATTGGTCACCGACAGCCCGGATCGCGGCGATGTGATCGAGAGCGTGTTCGTCGGCAACACGCCGCTCAACGTTCGCAACCCGCTTCAACTGGTCAATTTCGCCCAGGGCGTCACTCCCTTTGTCGGGCTGGGATCTTCATCCGGTAGTAACGACGTGAGCCAGGCTCTGACGAATACATTCCGCATCAACGGCGGCAAGATGTCCAGCACGGAAAGCCTTCTGGATGGCGGCGCCAACACAACCTTGTACGACTTCAACGCGGAGGCCGATGTTCCGCAAGTGGACGCGGTCCAGGAATTCAAGGTCTTGACGACGGCGTATGCGCCGGAGTGGGGCCGCACCAGCGGCGGGGTCGTGATCTTTGCCACCAAGGCCGGCACTAACGTGTATCACGGCAGTGTGTTCGAGTACATCCGCAACAGCGATCTGGACGCGGCCGGCTTCAATGCCGACGCGGCCGGTCTCAAGAAACCGCACTTTCAGAGAAACCAATTTGGCTACGCATTCGGCGGACCCGTTTGGTTGCCGAAGCTGTATCACGGCCGCGACCGTACCTTCTTCTACGTAACCTATGAAGGATTGCGCCAAACCCAGGCCGGTTCGTTCACCGGCACGGTCCCGACGGCGCTGGAGCGCGCAGGCAATTTCTCGCAGACGCGAGACGCCAATGGCAATCCGATCGTGATTTACGATCCTCGATCGACCATGCTCAACCCCGCGGCGCCTCCCGGCACCACCAGTTATATCCGCACGCCGTTCCCCAATAACATGATTCCTTCTTCGGAATTCAACGCCGTTGGCATGAATATTCTGAGCCACTATCCGCTGCCGAATCAACCCGGCCAAGGCGCTAGCGACATCAACAACTATTTCTCGAACGCTCCCACCACCAGCAACCAGAATACGGTCGACGCGCGGGTCGATCACAGGTTTTCCGACCGCCACACCATGTTCGCCAGGTTCGACTGGTTCCAGAGATTTAACAACGCCGCCGATCCTTACGGAAACGGCCTGTCGTCGGGGCTCAACCATCAGCGTCTTCCGGGCTACAACGCCATGCTGAACGATACCTGGGTGCTCTCTCCCAGCACGGTGTTTGAACATCATTTTCTCTATGCGCACCAGGAATCGAACCGCACGCCTGCCGGTCTTGGCATCAACCCCACGTCGTTAGGCTTCGATCCCAGCGTCGCCGCGAATCTCAGAGCCTTGGCCTTTCCCGATGTCACTTCGGTGAATCGGATAAGCGGCATCGGGCCCGGAAGCGGGCTCGAGCAAGACTACGGCACCGTCCTCGAGTACGCAGCCGCGCTCTCGCAATTGAAGGGAAAGCACTCCTTCAAATACGGCTTTGACTGGCGCTACTTTCCCAGTGGCCTGAACATCGCTCCGCTGGTCACCGTAACGGCCAACAACAATTTCACTGGCGGCCCGAACCCGCAGGCAGCGGTCGGCGATTCCGGCAGCGGTATTGCCGATCTGTTGCTCGGAGCCGCGACGGTGAGCAGCGGCTTCACCCCGCCCTACTCTTACGGGCACTCGTACTACGCACTCTATTTCCAAGACGTGTACGCGCTGACAAAGAGCCTCACGCTCACCTACGGTTTGCGCTACAACCTGGAACTGCCCGACATCGAATCAAAGAACCAGTATCCCTATCTGGACGTGAGCACGCCCTCGCCTTTGAACTCCCAGGTAAGTTCGCTCGGCACTCTGACAGGCGGCCTGGGATTTGTCGGTGTAAACGGCGTCGGCCCGCGCATCCAGACCGCCCAAACCAAGAACTTCGATCCACGCCTTGGTTTCGCCTACCGCGTGGACGACAAAACCGTGGTTCGCGGCGGCATCGGAATCTTCCATGAGCCGGCGTTGGATTCCCTCGTTACCAGCGCGCCCGGTTTTGCAGCCGTCACCACCTCGCTGCCGGTCCAAGCCAACGGCGTCACTCCTCTATTCAATTTGAGCAACCCATTTCCCCAAGGTCTGTTGCAGCCAACTGGAGCCAGCCTGGGCCTCAACACACTGCTCGGCCAGAATATCACCGCCCTGCCACGGAACGAGAAGATCAGCTACAACGAAGTCTGGTCCGTGGATGTCCAACGGCAGTTGCCAGGCAACTTTGTAGTCACTGTCGGTTACGCAGGCAATAACGGTTTGAACCTGTATGTCCCTTACAACTTCAACCAGTTGCCGGACAGCGACCTGGCCTTGGGATCGAAACTGCTTTCGCTGGTGCCCAATCCCTTCTACGGGGTGATCACCGACAAGACCTCTCCACTCAGCGCTCCCACCGTGCAATTAGGCCAGCTGCTGCGGCCGCATCCGCAGTTCCTCAATATGACCGCCACCATAAGCGCGGGGCAGTCCAACTACAACGCCTTGCAGCTTTCTCTCGAACATCGTTTCTCCTCCGGCCTGGCGCTGCTCTTCGCCTATACGCACAGCAAAATGATCGATAATGTCGGCGATTATCTGAACTACGCCGTGGGCGGCACCCAGATCCAGGACTACAATTGCCTGCGCTGCGACCGGTCCATTTCCAACCAGGATCTGCCGAACGTGATCCGACTCAGCGGGCAGTATGAGCTTCCGTTCGGCCGATCGAAGCCGTTCGCGAACCAAGGCTGGCTATCGCAGGTAGTGGGCGGATTCACTCTCGGCAGCTTCTTCACCTATGATGACGGCCTGCCGATCGCGGTCACTTCGCCTAACTTTTCTAATTCCTTCGGCGGCGGCGTTGGCATGCGTCCGGATGCCACCGGAATCTCGCCCGTTCCTCCCGGAGGCCCGCAAATCACCAACGGCGGGCTCTACTTCAATCCCGCCGCTTTCAGCCAAACTCCCTCGTTTCAGTTCGGCAACGCGCCGAGATTCCTGGGTAACGTGAGAGCCCCTGGCACGTTCAACTGGGACATGATGGCGTCGCGGCGCTTTCGCATCACGGAGCGTCTTGGACTCGATTTTCGCGGCGAATTCTTCAACGCCTTTAATCGCGTCCAGTTCGCGGCTCCGGGTACCAATATCAGCTCCTCGACCTTCGGACACATCTACCTGAGCCAGGTGAACAGCCCGCGCTCCATCCAGGGCAGCTTGCGCTTGAGCTTCTAGTCCAAGCAGCTGAAAGGAGCAATTTGTGATTCGAACAGCACTGTTGGTTTGCGCCCTCATCGCTCCGCTCGCGCCGGCGGCCGTGGAGAACGCGGTCTGCGAGCAGACCGGTCCAGCGTCGTACCGCCTTAGCTTCGAAGCGTCTGGCGATGGTCCGGTGACGGTCTACGCAAGCTCCTCCGCCGGCCGCATCGACACCCACCAACCAGTCGCCGTCATCCGCAAGTCGCCGGCGGACGTTTCCGTTCCCGGCCGTCAGGGCCGGATATATTTTCATCTGAAACCGGAGAACGGGCCCACGCGCGTCGTCTCCATCCGCCGATTGCCGCTCGAAGGAGCGATCAACTTTCGCGATCTCGGCGGATACCGCACCAAAGACGGCAAGTATGTTCGCTGGGGCATGCTCTATCGCTCCGATCATCTCGTCAATCTCACGGAAAAGGACTATGCATATCTGAACGCCCTCGGAATCAAAACCGTTTGCGACCTCCGCACCGGCTTCGAGCGCGAGCGTTCGCCCACGGCCTGGCAGGGAAAGCCGCCCGAATTCCTGATCGCCCCCGTCGGCGACGACAATTCCATCCGCGCGTCCCTCGCGACGTTGAAGCACGCATTCGAGAGCGGCTCGGATCCCAGCGAATACCTTCGCAGACCGGGACCAGCGAGTGTAGGCGCGCCCGCCAACAGCGGCAACCCCGGGTACGCCGACATGCTGTTTGCGTATCGCGATCAGTTCGCCCGAGTCCTGCACCGGATTGTGAACACCAACGATCCTGCGCTCACTCACTGCAGCGGAGGCGCCGATCGGACCGGTATCTATTCCGCCCTGCTGCTAGAGACGCTAGGCGTGCCGCGCGGCGTGGTCGTGGAAGACTATCTGTTGACGCGCCGCAACTTCCTCGACCAGAAA
Source organism: Bryobacteraceae bacterium (assembly GCA_035501355.1). GTDB lineage: Bacteria > Acidobacteriota > Terriglobia > Bryobacterales > Bryobacteraceae > Palsa-89. The sequence continues at coordinate 18,081 of DATJWJ010000211.1, forward strand.
AACATCGCTCAAAATGCCAGACAAATGCAGAGCATGCTCGGACTCGACCATCCGCCCGACCCGGCCTTTCAGCGGCGACTCGGGTCCAGCATGAATGCGGAGCGCCTGGAAACCATGTTCAGCGCCATCGACGCAAAGTACGGCTCTTTCGACGCCTTCCTCAAGGATGGCTTGCGGATTTCTGAAACCGACGTGGAGCGTCTGCGCCGGCGCCTGCTCGAGCCCTGAATAAAATGAATCTTTCCTACGCAATTCGCCGCCGTTCCTGGCCTCTGGCCGTTTCGCTTGCCCTCGCGGCCGTCGTTTCCAACGCGGCCGCGGAAACATGGAGACCGTCTTGCGATGAAACGCGAACGGGCCGGTACACGTTCGAACATCTGGACGGTTCCAGCGAACGGCCGGCAGTAATCTCTCTCTGTCCTGACGTTCACTGCGCCAGCAGGACCGCATTTGCGTCGGTTACGGCGGATACTTACTCGGCTCCCAGACCGCCCGGCCTCGCCCGCCCCTATTTTCTGGTCGAACGCCAGGGCGAAAAGCGCATCATCGGCGCTCGCCGACTGGCCCTCCAGGGCGCTTATAACTTCCGCGATCTGGGCGGCATTCAAACTTCCGACGGCAAAACAATTCGCTGGGGACAAGTATTCCGAAGCGACACTTTGACCAGACTCACGTCCGCGGATTACGCTCGCCTGAACGCACTTGGGATCGGCCTGGTTTGCGATCTTCGCACGCGCGAGGAGCGCAAAACCGATCCCACCGAATGGCAGCAGGGAAGCCCGGTGTTCGTGCTCGCACCGGTCAGCGAAAACGATAAAGGGTCGTCTGAAAACAACACGCTCATGGACGCACTTCGGCCCGGCCAGATGCCGGTGGAGGACGCCAAGAAAGTATTCGAACAGTTTTACGTTCGCATGGTGTTCGACTCCGCGTCGAAATTCGGAGCCGTCCTGCGCGCCATCGAAACTTCGGACCGCCCGTCCATGTTCCATTGCACCGGGGGCCGCGACCGCACTGGAATCACGGCCGCCCTGCTGTTGCACATCCTCGGCGTTCCGCGCGAGACGATCCTCGCGGACTTCGTCCTCTCCACCCGATATCTGAACGAACGCCCGGCGCGCGAATCCGAAACCCGGCAGCCGGCCATTTCCGCGGAAGTGCTGCGCTTGCAGCCACGCTATATCGAGGCCGTATTCAAGGCCATCGACCAGCGCTACGGCAGCTTCGACGCATATCGCCGCGAGGCGCTGCATTTCACCGACGACGACGTCAGCGCGCTGAAAACCCGGCTCCTGGAATAGATTGCGAAGGGAGCAACGGCCGACTAACTAAATCGGCGTTTATACCGCACGCCGTCGGCCGCCTTTAGGCCGCGGCCGGAATGATCTGAGAAGCCGCTGTGCTTTAGGAGCGGCGGAAGGAATGACGATGACCGCGCCCGCCGTCTTCTGCTCACGCTCCAGGTCGTGCGCAACATGGCGTCGCACCAGCTTGGTGTTGATGGCCCGCTCGATCTGCGCCACGGCGGCGCGCTCAGAAGGCGTCGCAAACGTCGAAGCTCGGCCGGACGCGCCCATGCGTCCCGTGCGGCCAACTCGGTGGATGAAGTCCTCAGGAACTTGCGGCAGATCGTAATTCACTACGTGCGAGATCCCTTCCACATGAATCCCGCGCGCCGCGACATCGGTGGCCACTAGCACCCGGTAATCTCCGTCCTGGAATCCCCGCAGCGCTTGGTTGCGCTGATTCTGAGTGCGGTCGCCGTGGATCGCCGCTGCCTTTACGCCATCGCGAGCTAGCTTTTTCGACAGCCGGTCGGCGCCTCGCTTGGTGCGCGCGAATACCAGAAAGGAACCGTCCTCCTGACGCAGCATGCTGGCGAGCAGAGCGAGCTTTCGATCCTGCTCCACTTCGTATAGGTGCAGTTCGACCTTGTCGATAGGCTTGGTGGTGGACCCGACCGCAATCCGCACGGCGTTTCGGACGTAAGCCTCGACCAGTTGTTTGACGGAGCTTTCAATGGTCGCCGAGAAGAACAGCGTTTGCCGATCCGCCGGCATCGCGGCCAGAATTCTTTTGATCGTGGGCAGGAACCCCAGGTCGAGCATGCGGTCGGCTTCATCCAGGACCAGAATGCGGACGCTGCTGAGATTGATGAGCTTGCGGCTGAGAAAGTCATACAGTCTGCCGGGGGTCGCGATCAGCACTTGTGCGCCCTTGCCGATAGCGCGCAGTTGCCTGCCCTCATTGAGCCCACCGACGGCGACAGCGCTGTGAACGCCGGTGCCCGGGACCAGCTTGGCAAATGTCTCATGAATTTGGATGGCGAGCTCGCGAGTGGGACTCAATACCAGGGCTCGGATGCCGAAACGGGCCGTCTCGGCTCCGAGTAGCTCGATAATCGGCAGGACGAACGCAAGCGTTTTGCCAGTGCCCGTTTGCGCCGTGGCGACCACGTTCTGTCCCGCCAGCGCCGGCTGGATCGCCAAAGCTTGAACGGGTGTTGGGACGGCAAAGCCGTGTTTTACAAGGTTGCTCCTCAGAGGAGCAGAGAGTGTTAGTTCAGAGAAACTTTTCATTGATTGTTTTTTGGTTTCTTAGGGAGGAGCAGAATCGACGAGCCGACTACCGATCAGGGGAGAGGGGTTTGCGGATTAACTTCCAGCCTCTACTATGATAGCGAATCGCGACGCAGTTGTCGCTACCGTATCGACTCGACTTGGATATGCTGTGGACCGCTCTGAAATCTCCTCGACCTAACCCCCGAAGGCCGCGTGTCGCGATGATCGGATCTTCTGGTTTTCGGATGCTACTTCAACCCCGTCGTCGGGACTCGCGACAAACGCATTGACTAAACTTCGTCAGCTGGACTGGCTCCGCGAGGGCGTCCCTTTGCCGAGGCTTCGGCTCCAGGTGGTTCACGGAACGGTTCCACCGGAATGCGCTCGTAACACACCTCCAGCACGGTAAGGTACGCTGTCCCGCCCGGCGCTTGGAGAACCACGCGATCGCCCGCTGCCGACTTCATCAACGCGCGCCCCAGAGGCGACACCCAGCTAATATGGTTGCGGTCGAGATCGACCTCGTCGGTGCCCACGATGCTCACCACTCGCTCCACTCCCGCGGCATTGGCATAACGCACAGTGGCTCCAAAGAATGCCCTCGCCGCCGCCTGCCCCGTTCTCGGCGTTTCCGGGTCAACCACTTCCGCGGCCTCGATTCGCTTGCTGAGAAAGCGAATCCGTCCATCGATCTGGCGCAGCCGCCGCTTGCCGTACTGATAGTCGGCGTTTTCACTGCGATCGCCGTTGCTCGCAGCCCAGGCCACCACTTCCGTCACGGCCGGGCGTTCCCTGGTGAGCAGAAACCGGTGCTCATCTTTGAGGCGCTGCAGGCCGGCAGGCGTTATGTAGTTCTTGCTTGGCGTCGCGGGTTCGTCCGCTGGCGGTTTTCTTGTAAACCCTTTTCGCATCTATCGCCTTGATTCTGTCATGAAATTGGCGCAACGCCCTAAGAGATCTCCGTCTCCTCGAGACTGGATCTTCGCAGGAAGCCGATAGAATTAGAGGCCCAATGAACCCGGCGTGAAAACTGCCATAACTCATTCTTTCACGTCTTCCAACCTGTTACTGATCCGATCCCTCATCACGGACAAGTGCGGGCAAAGGCATGCTGAGCGCGGAATACTCGCGCAAGTCGCATACCGTTTGCCGGCTCCGAGTGGCCGACCATTCGGACGGAGTGCGATCGCCGCGTGAGGGTCGGTTGCGGCCGTCTTTAAAGAGGCGAGCAAGCGTTCCCTCAGGCGCCCGGGAATCCGAACATCAACCACGACTGATTCGCTACCCAAATGAGGGTAAAAGCCCCGTCATTTTGTTGAACAGCTGCTCTCGCCGTACTTTCCTTCGGCTCTGTGATGAACTCGGCTCAACTTTTCCATAGCTCTTAACATGCCTGAATATCTGCAACGCGGATATTCAAGAAGCTGCTGGCCTTAACCGGATCGGTGGGGACGCTGAGCGCTACCGACGGCTTGTCCGGGGTGGGGGCCGCCCCGACGCTTGACAATCAGCCAGGTACTCGCGATCTGAATGTGCCCGGACGCGCCCTTGCTGTGCCTCTGCTCATAACACGGCCGCCGAACACCTTTTCATAAAAATCAATCGATCGGTCCATGTCGTCGACGGTTATGAAATGCGTAACGGTGAACCCTTTGCGCGGGGGCATTTCATAACTCTTCCGGATTTGTTCGCTGGTCATTTGACAAAGCCCATCCGTTCTGGCCCTTTCGCGTCGATATCCTCTGCCGATTAAGCCTGGCTGGAAACGGCAAAACATTGGACGAAGGTATCGCGCGATACTTTTGTGTCGTTTGCAACCAGCACGCAGAGCCCTCACCTCAGGGAAGACCCCATAAAACCCTTCGCTAAGGCGGCAATTTCATCGGCGGCCGTGTCGAGCGCGAAGTGCCCACCGTCGACGATGTGGACTTCGGCATCCGGAACATCCTTGCGATAGCGTTCAGGCTCGCTCGGGTCAAACGATGATTCGTACTTGCCCCAGATCACGAGCAGTCTCGGTTGTCTTTCGCGCATCCAGGCCTGCCACTTCGGATACGACTCCACATTGGTTCGGTAGTCGTAGAACAGATCGCTCTGGATCTCGGCTTGGCCGGGCCGATTCAGAAAACAGAACTCATCGGTCCAGAGGTCGGGA
>DATJWJ010000212.1:0-5972 GCA_035501355.1 Bryobacteraceae bacterium
CCGGGTCCGCTCTCGAATTGAACTTCCATTCTTGGGGCCTGATCGAGCGTACAGTCCGCCGTCACTTGGTCGATTGACTTTGCCTCTCCGAAATCAACTTCGATGTACATACCCGGCGAGGAAGGTTGACGGCTGGCCCACCGCGTTAGAAGACTATTGTCGAAAGCCAATTGGACATCCCATGGATTGGGCGATGCGTGCAGCCGCCAGCCGGGCGCCCGGCCATACTCTTTTCCACCGTGAAAGAATCGCAGCTCGCTGACGCTCCATTGGCTGGCCTGATCTCGAGCGGATTGAACCAATCGAACTTTGCGCGCGGTGATAGGCGCGAATGAAAATTCGTAGCGGCGGCTGGGCTGAAAATCCGGGTCGATGGCGGAACGAAGCGATTCGCCCAGACGGACTCCCAGCGCGGATTGCCATTCCACCAGAACCTGTCGCGAGTGATACGCATTCTGAAAGGCCTGGAAGCTAAACACTCGCTCATCCGGAGCCAGCTTCGCGTCCATGAGCTGGCCCACACCGTAACCGTCGACGCGGCTTCGAAGATACTGAGATTCCGGGGTCAGCCGCAGGGCCGCGCGCCAGTCCGGCCATTGAAGCCGCGGTCCGGCGCGGCTCGCGTATCTTGGCATCACCGTGGGAACGGCCGATACGGCGTGCAGAATGATAACGCCTATCGCCGCATATCGCCAGCGCGCCAGGACCAGCCCCAGGGCGAGTGAAACGAAAGTGAGAGCTGGAAAGAGAAATCGCGCGCCGGTAGCGGCAAAGCCGAGCATAGAGAACACCGCCGCGGCCGCCAAGATGCGCCGGCCCGCCGGAAGCCACAACGCGAGAAGCGCCAGCGGAGCGAGCAGGAACACAGGCCCGATGAAACCCTGGGTGACCGTACCGCGGGTTGTGATGTCATAGGGCCATCGCCGCGCCGGCATCCCACTCAGCGAGCCCATCGTTCGTGCGTAGATCGCTTCGGTGGATGCATACAGGTACGGGTTGGAAAACACGCGATTGGCGAATGGCGCTACGGGATTGCTGAAGACCACGGCGTCCTTGACGATCCAGGGCGCCATGAGCGCCACCGCTGGAACTGCGAGCATTAAACATTCGCGCCACCGCACTTTCCACGCTCGACCGCGATGCAGCAGAACAACCCCGAGCGCGTAAGGCAACGCGATTCCGGCGGTGTACTTGATCGCGTACGAAAACCCGGCTAGCAGCCCGGCCGTCAGCAGCACCCGGCGGTCCTGGCTCTCGCGCCAAATCTCTAACAGATAAAACACCGCGAAAATCACGGTTGCCAGTGCAACGTCGACATACGCCATGGTTCCATCCATACCGACCGCGGGGCTGAGGAAAAACAGCAAACCGCCGATTACGCCCGCGGCGGGTGAGCCGATCCGGCGCGCGTAAGAGAGCATCCCCCACGGAGCGATAAGCAGGAAAGAAAGATGAATCATGGCCGTGGCGCTGTGGCGGCCCAGCGAGAAAGCGAACAGGTATAGCATCTCCGCGCCCTCAGACAACGCGGCCAGCATAGAGGTGGTGATAGCTGGGATGTGATGCTCGCGAAGATAGAGCGCGGGAAGGGCGACGTGATACATGGCTCCATCCGGGCTCGCTTCCGGACCGAGAGCCGTGATGAAGTAGAAGCATGCGAACGGCACGTATAAGGCGATAAACAGGATCATCCACCAGCGAGGCACAGCTTCGGGCCGCGGTTCGCCCAGCCGCAGCGCCCCTGATAACAACGCAGTCAACACAATCGCGCAACCGGTAGCCAGGAATACCGACGTATAAGCCAAGTGCGCGACGCTCAGCAAAAATATAATCGCGCTCAGGCACGCGGCGCCCAGGACGAACCCTAAGAAGACTTCCTCGCCACGGTACATCTTGATGCGCAATGATTTCACAAGAATTTTGCCGGCCGCGAGACAGGTCAAAACAGTAAAAGCAGCAGCGAAAATAATGCGTAACGGCTCCATCACCGGTCGCGCCTTTCAAAGCCGATGGAGTGCAAGTAGAGACCGTAGATGGTCCCGTCCGGATACCGCCAAGGCGCTTGGATGTCCAGTGAGATGTCCACCGAACCCGGCGCGTCGATCCAGGCTGGCGGTACAGCATGGCGATACTCCAAGTCGCCGGGGAGAGAGAACCGCGAAGAAAGGAAACGATGGCCGTTGATGTCCACCCAGAAGGACAGTGGACCGCGCGCGATGAGCGATTCCTCGTGGACGAAGAAGCGAATATAAAAGTCCAGTTTCGAGGAGTCTTGAATATGCAATCGAAATTTCGGATGCAGGCCGGTGAAGCGCCATTCCACTCCGTCAGGCGCCGGATAGACATCGGCGAGGATGTGCTGGCCGGCATCGGGATCGGCCATGGCAAGCAACAGGCCATCGCCCGCGGGCATAGACACAGCGGGCTCGGGTCCTGAAGGGAGAACAATTTGAAGCGGAGGCGGGTACCATTCCGGAGCGCGAGCGCAGCAACACGTGAACGAGAGCACCGCGAAAACGAGCGAAATTCGCTTACGACCCGGCCTGCTGTTTGTCATGCTGGAGCACTGAAGGATCCATGGCGGCGCGGCGGCTCAGTAAGCCGAAGATGGCTTCGCGGCTATATCCCAAACTTTCGAGCACTTCGATGGTGTGCTGGCCAATCTCGGGCGCCTTGCGTGGCTTCACTTTGTCGACGCCCGCGACGTCCAACGGGCTTGCGATGGTGCGCACTCCGGGCGCGACTTCTGGAAATATGCCATTAGCCTGCATTTGCGGATCGTTCGGCAGTTCCTCGGTCCTGGGCACTGGCCCCCAGACCACGCAGTGCCGGCGAAAGATCTCCCTCCATTCGGCCATGTCTTTTTCGGCGACGACGGAGTCAATCAGAGAAACCAGCACGCGCGAATTGGCGCTCCTATGTTCAGGCGTCGCGAAGCGTGGATCGTCCACCCATTCGGGATGGTCGAGCGCGCGGCAAAGATTCGGCCAGTCCTTGCGCGGATCCAGGCAGCAAGTGAAGAAGCGCTGCTGGTCGCGCGTCAAATAGTGATTGACGATCGGATTCACGGTCGTGGCGCGGGTTCGCTTGGGTAGAAACGTGGCGCCCACAAGTGCTCCTTGGATGGCGCAGGCGTTGGCCCAGGCGCCATTGGCCAGCAGCGAGGTGGTGACGTTCATGCCTTGGCCGGTTCGTTCCCGCTGATAGAGTCCCAGCATGATACCGCCGAAGAGAGCCATGGACGTGGGGTGGTCGCCGAATCCGGGGGCGGACGGCGCTGGTTCGGCATCGGCATAATGCATCGCGCTCATCATGCCGGAGCGCGCCCAATAGGCGGTCATATCATAGCCGGGCTGATCCGCATCTTCACCTAGGAGGCCGTAGCCGCTCAGATAAGCGTAGATCAGGCGTTGGTTGAGTGGCGCGAGATCTTCGTATGCGATGCGAAACTTGCGAATCAGCGGCTGCTGGTAGTTGGTTACGAAGACATCCGCGGTGGCCACCAATTTCACAAGAGCCTCGCGCGCTTCGGCGTCGCCAAGATCCAGCGCCACGCTTTTTTTGTTCCGGCCTTCGAGAATCCAGCAATATTGGAGCGGCGAGACCGGCATGCCAGGAACGAATGAGAGATAGCGATATGGGTCGCCAAAGGGAGGCCGTTCGATCTTGATTACTTCGGCGCCGAAGTCCGACATGACCACCGCGGCCGCGGGAGCAGCGACGTAAGTGCCGCAGTCGATGACGCGCAGGCCCGCAAGAATGCTCGACATGAAAGCTTCTAAAAGTCTAACGAATCGTGCCGCCTGCGTCCTGAGTCCGGGCGGTGTGGCGTCGAGCCGATTTGGGCGTGCGAAGCTTCAGTTCGCGCGTTGCGGCATTTTCTTCAGAAATTCCACCAGCGCCGGGCGCTCGTCCGGATCGATTCTGCCATTCTTGTTCTTGTCGAACGCATTGAGCAGAAACTTGATCTGGGTCTTCATCCGTGGGGGGATCTCGTCGAACTCGGCCATCCCATCCAGAATCGACGCAAAGAATTGAGCATCAGCGTCGCGCTGGAAATCAGCCACTTCGGCGCGATCGGCCAGGGCCAACTGGACGAAGGTGAAAGCCATCTCGTTGGTGGTTTGCTCGCCGAACTTCACTTCAGCCGGCGGATTGCTGGGATTGCGTGGATTCGCCGTCGAGTTGTCGTAGGTATAGGTCATCGAGATCTCGGTGCCCTTGGGGAGTTTGACGGGCTTCGCGTAGCGATAAGAGCCCTGCCAGTTGAAGTCCCAATCCTTGATCCAGATGAGCGGAACAACGGTGCCGTCGGGTAGAGTTGCATCCACCTTCATGTCCTTGCAAAGATAGTGCGCGTGCGGGAAGACGCTGATCGCTTCCGCATCCATGGGAACGGTGGCAGAAGCTTTCACTACATAGTGGTCGTCTCCGGCGGGGATATCGATGTTCGCGTTTCCGACGGTTATCAAGGTCAGGCCTTTCACAGGCGGAGTTTTCGAAAACTTGATGCCGACCTTGGATAAATCCTGTTCCGTTTTGCCCGACAAGTGGTAATGGATCTGCATCACCAGGTCGGCGCCTTTGGGGATGACTTGCGCGACGCCGTCCCGGTATTCGATAGGGGTTGCTCCCGGCGCCCAGCCGCCCAGACCGCCTGAAATTGCAAGTCCGGGACCACCCACGCAGCTATAACCCTCGCCGGGCACCTTCTCCCTGGTATGGGCCTGGCCGTTCTTATCGAGAAACAGAATGGCGTGATGGACGACGTGCCGGTTGCCAGGACGAAATTCTACTTGCGACACGTATTCTTCTTCGTTCGCGTTGAGCGGGATCACGAAGCAGCGAAACACGTCCGGCCCTTCGGCAGGCAGCGAATAAGGCTGCGACATCGAGACTACCTGATCGGGCTCTCCGATCTGCCAGCCGCTGGTGAACTTCGGGGGAGTGGGCTTCAGGCTGGGATCACCTTCCGGTGCGCCATTGGCGGCCCAAGCGGCCAGTGTAGCGAGTTGTTGATCGGTAAGGCGCCGCTCGTTCTGAAAATCGCCATAGCCGGGTGTTGCCTTCCAGGGCGGCATGACGCGCTCTTGTGTGATGGTTGCGATTTGCTTGGCGCGCTTGGCCGCGTCTTCGTAGGTGAGAAGTGAGAACGGGGCGACCTCGCCGGGATGATGACAGGTGCTGCAGTTTTTATAAAGGATAGGCGCTACGTCGCGATTGAAAGTCGGCGCAGCGGCCGCTGGATCGGTCTCGCCGGCCGCGAGCAAGAGCAGGGGAGCCGCAGTGAGTCCTAAGATCGATAGAAAAAGAATCGGTCGCATCAATTCACTCCTGGAATGGCGCAGCCCAGCACTTTCGTGACTGGATTCTTGACGGGCTGCCCGGATAAAACCTGGTCCAAAGCTTCGCGCAAGTCTTCGCGCGTGGGACGGAAACGCGTCTTGCCAAAATCCACGAATCGATCGTCCACGCGGCCGCGGTAGAGCACATCGCCCGAGGGCGAAAGAATCACGGCCTCGGGAGTGGAGCGGGCTCCGGTGGTAAGCGCCAGCGTATGGTTGGGATCAAGCAGAGCCGCGTACGGGATCCGATAGTCGGCATCGTGCTTCTCGACAGTCGCGGCGCGGTCCGCTGGATCGGAATAGATGCCTAAGAATTGCACGCCGCGAGGCGAATATTCCCGATACAAGCGCGCGAAGACCGGCGCGTAGGTATTGGAGTTGGGACAATCGGTGGCAACGAAAAGCAGTACAGTAGCCTGGAATCGAGCGAGTTCTACGGAACTGTGCGTTTTTCCGGCAGCGTCAGGAAGCGAGAAAGTTACCGGGGCCGGAGCTGCCAGTGCAAGCGTGCACGCAGTGACGAAAATTACGGCTCGGACGCTCGCCACCATAGTAGGTGTCTACTATTCTAGCGGCTCAGAGCAGGCCGGCGCTTATGCCCGGCTTTTCGCTCTAGGCGCCCGCAGG
>DATJWJ010000213.1:0-12343 GCA_035501355.1 Bryobacteraceae bacterium
GCCTCAGCCCGGCCACTGATTGCAGGCGTCGATGACGCGGGCGATCTCGGCGTCCTGCAGATACGGGTGGATGGGGAGGCTCACTTCGGAGCGACAGATGCGCTGCGCGGTAGCCAGATTGCCGATCGCTTCGAATTTCACGCCGGCCATGGCGGGTTGATCGGGAATCAGAATCGGGTAGTGCTCGCCAGTGGCGACTCCGTGGCCGGCCAGCCAAGTCATAAAGTCCCGCTTGCGGGCCGGGTCCACCAGCACCGGAAACAGATGCCAGCAGGAGCACGAACCGGCGGGCGCGCCGGGTACCTGAATGGCCGGATTCCGAATGCCCGCCAGGTACGCGGCGGCGATCCTGCGGCGGGCTTCGATCCAGGCCGGCAATCGTCCCAGGGAGACGCGGCGCAACAGCCCGGCTTGCAGTTCGTCCAGTCGGCTGTTGTAGCCCACCATTTCGTGGCGATACTTGGCGCTCTGCCCGTAATCGCGCAACATGCGGGCGCGCCGTGCGTATTCCTCGCCGCGTGCCAGCACCGCGCCCCCGTCCCCCATCGCACCGAGGTTTTTGGTGGGATAGAAGCTGAGCGCCGCCATGTGTCCCGCCGATCCGGTGGCGATGCCCTGAAAACAGGCGCCGATGGATTGCACGCAGTCTTCCACCATGCCGCAGCCCAGCCTTTGGCGGAGCGCCTGCAGTCGCTGCATGTCGAGCGCGTGGCCGTAGAGATGCACCGGCACAAAGAAACCGATGTCGGGCCGCGATTCCAGCACAGCCTGGCAGGCGTCCAGATCGATCTGGCCGTAGGGGTCGGTGTCCACGAAAACCGGGACTGCGCCCAAGTTCAAAATTGCCAGCGCGGTGGCGAAGGCCGAAAGCGGGGTGGTCAGGACTTTATCGCCGGGCCCGCATCCCAGCGCTTTCAGGGAAATCTCGATAGCGTCCAGCCCGCTGGCGACCCCCACCACCTGGGGCAGGCCCCAGTAGCCGGCCAGCGCCTCTTCGAATGCGCGCACTTCGCGCCCCAGAATGTACCAGCCGCTGGCGCCGATTTCCTCGAAGGCCGCCAGGGCATCCGCGCGCGTGTCCTCCCACTGGCGTTTGAAATCGTTCAGGGGAATCAATGGGGGGCCTTCAGCAGTCTCAAAAACTCGTCGTAATTCCGGATGTAGTCCGCCGAGTCGTACTTCTCCGATGCCAGGACCAGCAGTACAGCGTCCGGGGTGAAGCGGTGCTGCACACTCCAGACCATGGGTGGCAGCAGGATGCCGGTCGAAGGATCGTCCAACTGGAAGCTCTGGCGATTCTCTCCATCGTCGGCGATCACTTCACAACTGCCGTGCACGCAGATCAGCAACTGCCGGAGTTTCAGGTGCGCGTGTTCGCCGCGAATGTCCGCGCCCGGCACATCGCTGACCAGGAAGATGCGCTTCACCTCGAACGGAATCTGGCCGCCCGATTCCGCTACGCTGAGCAATCCCCGGGAATCCCGGAAGTGCGGCAACTGATACAAAATCACACCGTTAACTTTGGTGTTTATGGCGCAACTATCGGGTCCCGCGATTTGTCGGGTAACAGACGCAACCATCGGTAAACCGGAAGAGGCTATTGTAGTTGAACCTTCAAACGTATAGCAAATAACAGAAATGACTATCCTCAGTACGTTAACCATTGCGATCTTGTGTGAACCCCGCCCGCCAACAGACTATACAGAAGGATGCCTGTGCCGAACTTCATGATGGAGGATCTGTCGGGAAGTCTGCGCGCCATCTACCTGCTGCCCCTGTTCCTCCTGGTGCCCGGGTACACCGTCGCCTGGTTGTGCGATCTTTTCGAGTTTCGCCGCCGCTCCGGACCGTTCCGGCTGGCGCTCAGCGTCCCGCTTTCCATTGGCATCTGTCCCATCGTCACCTACCTGCTGGGACGCTTCGGCACCATGGATGCGGTCTGGGCCTTCTACTGGGCTGCCGCGCTGGGCTTTGCGGCAATCCAGGTAGTATCGCTGCGCAGCGGCGGGCGGCTTGGATTCGGGTTCGGGAAAGAGATGCGTATCTTCGGCGCGATCATGGCGGCGTGGCTGGTGATCTCGCTGGGTTCGCTGATCGATCTGCAGTTCGGCAACCGCCTGTACTACCCCACCAACGCGCTGGACAATTCGCTGCGCACGGCATTTGTCAACTCCATCGCCACCACCGGCATTCCGCCGCAGAATCCGTTTTTCCACCCGGCGCAGCCGGTGTCTCTGCGGTATCACTATTTCTGGCTGATGATGTGCAGCCTGGTGGAGAAGGCCGGAAATCACGGCGTCACTCCGCGGCAGGCTTTGGTGGCGGGCACTTTCTGGTGCGGCGTGGGATTGATGGCCCTGGTGGCCCTCTATCTGCGCCTGTTCAGCCCGGGCGATCCGGCGCGCTTTCGCCGCAGAGTGCTGATCGCGGTATTGCTGCTGTCGATTACCGGCCTGGATATCCTGCCCACGCTGTATCTGCTGGTGCTTCACGCCAAGGGCGCGCTTCCCTTTGTGCTGCCCAGCGTGGAATGGTGGAACGAACATGTGGACTGGTTTGTCTACACCGCGTTGTGGGCTCCCCACGCGTTGAGCAGTCTCATCGCCGGACTCACCGGCTTCCTGCTGCTCTGGAAGGCTCCGGACGCCCGCGGTGCAGGCGGCATGCTGCGCTACAGTTTGCCGGCAGGCTTCGCCCTGGCAACCTGCGTGGGCGCGTCCATCTATGTAGCTTTTGTGTTAGGCGCATTCCTGGTTGTGTGGACGGGCATTACTTTCTGGAAAGGCTGGCGCCGCGAGACCGCCGGGCTGGTGGTGGCCGGCATTTTGTGCACCGCACTGGCTCTGCCGTACCTGCTGGGACTGCGCGGTCCGGCGGCCGCCGGTTTCCGCGGTTCTTCCATCGAGTTCACGGTTCGGGCGTTTTCCTTCGCGGCGCTGGTTCCGCGCTTTGCCGGCATGAGCGAATCGGTGCGCCTGCTTGTGGTCAACGGTCCGCTGATTCCTGTGAACTACCTGATGGAGCTGGGCCTGTTCTTTTTGGTCGGAACCATTCAGTGGCGCAAGTTCCGTCGTCGCGGCGGGCCGCTCTCCCGTCAGGAACTGGCGTGCACCACCATGATCGCCACCAGCATCCTGATCTGCACTTTCCTTCGCTCCAGCGTCATTGGTAGCAACGACCTGGGCTGGCGGGGTTTCCTGCTGGCTCAGTTCATGCTCCTATTGTGGGCCGTCGATATCGTGAGTGAGCGCAACACTCCCGGTTTTTTGACGGCCCGCCAGATGCGGATGGCGATGGCGTTTCTGATTCTCGGCGGCGTGGGTACGGTGTACGATCTGACCTTGACGCGCCTCTATCCGATACTGGCTGACCGCGGCACGCTGCCTCCGCTGGACTGGATGTCCCCCGACCGCCAGTTCGGCGAGCGCACTTTTGCCATGCGCTCGGCCTATGAATGGATCCAGGGCATGACGCCCGATACGGCTATCGTTCAATCCAACCCCAGGGTGGTGTTCCAGGATACCCCGGCACTGCTCTACGCCGACCGTCGCACAGTGGCGGCGGATACGCAATGCGGCACCCGCGCGGGCGGAGACCCGAGTCTCTGCGGCCCCATCGTTTCGCGCATCGAAGAGATTTATCCGGCCCTCGGCCAACCTACGGGCCTGGGTTTGCGCGACGTCTGCCTGAATCTGCCGATCGACCTGATCGTCGTCAAGGACACCGACCCGGTTTGGAAAGACCCGGCCAGTTGGGTCTGGTCCCGCAAGCCCGTGTTCGCCAGTCGATATGTGCGCCTCTTCAGTTGCGGAGACGGCGGAGGCGAATTGAAGGCGGAACGATAAAGCGCCGGGAGGGGAATCCGCCCCTTGCGCTATGCTGATTCCAATGGCTGCACATAGCGTTCTTGAACCCGCTCCGGTACCAGTGCCGTGAGTCCGCAAACGCCGTTGCGTGTGGCCGTGCTCATGCCGCTCCGCGACGATTGGTCCTCCGCCGCGGAGCTCATTCGCAGGATTGATAAAGTCACTTCCTCCTCTGCCTGTACGATCGAAGTGCTGCTGGTTGACGATGGCTCGCTCCAACGGTACGCCCCGGCGGACTTCCAGGGCGGCTTCTCGGTGGTGCGGGCGATTCGAACGCTGCGCCTCCGCCGGAATCTGGGGCACCAGCGGGCCATCGCCATCGGCCTCGCGCACCTTCAGCAAACCACCCCTTGCGACGCGGTGCTGGTGATGGATGCCGACGGAGAGGATACACCCGAAGGCGTGATGGAACTCCTGCGCGCCTACGCGCTCGGGCAGGGAGGGAAAGCCATCTTCGCGGAACGGAGCCGCCGCTCGGAGTCTCTGGTGTTTCGCGTTTTCTATCACCTCTACCGGTTCCTGCATCGAGGCCTTACGGGCATCAGCGTGCGGGTGGGAAACTTCAGTATTCTGCCCTGGGAGTACCTGAACACCCTGGTGGCGATGTCCGAACTCTGGAATCACTACGCCGCCGCCGTCTTTCGGTCCCGGCTCCCCTTTACGATGATCCCGATACCTCGGGGAACGCGGATCGCCGGAACGTCCACGATGAACTTTGCCGGCCTTGTCTCCCACGGTCTGAGCGCTATCTCGGTGTTTGGGGACATCGTCGGCGTACGCCTGCTGATCGGATCTCTGGCCGGTTCCCTTCTGGCCGGAGCAGGCGTTTTTCTGGTGGTTGCCGTCCGTCTCTTTACCAACCAGGCCATACCGGGGTGGGCCACGTATGCCACCGGCATTCTCGCCATTATCATGATTCAGTTCATCACCATCGCCGCCAGCTTCACGTTCTTCGTGCTTTCCAGCAGAACCAATCTCGGCTTTGTGCCGCTGCGGGATTATGCCTTGTTCGTGCAGCAGACCGCGGATATCTATTCCCATGAGTGAATTCAAATATGCCGGCAGCGAGCTGGATCTGTTCGCGGTGGTGTTGAACTGGAAGTCTTATTGGTCCCGGCAGATCCGGCCCTTTCTCAGAGGCGACATTCTCGAAGTCGGCGCCGGCATCGGCGCTAATACACGATTTCTCGACCCCGGAGACTCTGGGCGGTATGTGTGCCTGGAGCCCGACGCTCAGCTCATCAGCCAGCTACGCCAGGAACTGCCGCAGATCCAGACTCGCCGCAGCCGCGAAGTGGTATGCGGAACGTTGCAATCGCTGCCTCACCAGCCGTTCGACACGATTGTCTATATCGACGTTCTGGAACATATCGAAAACGATCGGGAAGAGCTGGACCTGGCGGCTTCGTTGCTTGCGCCCGGCGGCCGGATCATTGTTCTTTCCCCCGCGCATCAACGGCTCTATACTCCGTTCGATGCGGCCATCGGACACTTCCGGCGTTATAACCGGGCGATGATGCGGAGCATTTCTCCCACCGGTCTGCGGCTGGAGTGCCTGAGGTATCTCGATTCCGCCGGTCTTTTCGCTTCGGGAGCCAACCTGCTGATGCTCCGGCAGTCCATGCCGACACGGGCCCAACTGCGATTCTGGGACGGCTGGATTGTGCCTTGTTCGCGGGTCCTGGACAAGCTCTTCTTCTATGCGATCGGCAAGTCGATCGTTGCCGTTTGGCAGAAGCCGGCTTAAATCCCGTTGCGGCGGGTGTGGTTAGTGAGCAATGCCGCGCTATCAAAGGTCATCTTGATGCCGCCGGGGCACCGATTGTGCAATGGAAATACGAATGCCTTCCTCCACGAGCGCGGAAATCCGCCGGCCCGCCGGTGGCGCGGCTGAGCGCGACACACCGCGCCCTGCGCGCGCTGTTGCATGGTGGATCGTGCCCCTGCTGGCACTGCCGGCGCTCATTCCCGTGGCGCGCCAATGTGTCAGCGCGTATCTCCAGGGCAGAGTGGCAACAGGCTTTATCTTTTACGACATGCCGTATTATATGGCGAATGCGCGGGAGCATTTCGATCAGGGTTTCCAACTTACTTACGGCAACCCGTATGCGTCCTATAACACGCCCGCAATTTACTTTCAGCCGCACATTTTCCTGCTGGGCTGCCTGCAGCACCTCGGTCTGGACCCGGGGCTGGTTTTTAATCTGTTTGGCTTAGCCGCTTTGTTCTTTGCGGTGACAGTGGGGATTCGGTTTTATGACGAAGTAGTCGGCCTCGAAACCACGGCCAGACGCATGGGGCTGGTGTGCTTCTTCTGGGGCGGTGGCGTTCTGTGCATCGCCGGCGCAGCATATGGCTTGCTGGCACACCAGCGGGTGCTGGATTCGTTGTTCACATTCGACATCGCCGATGGCTGGTGGATGTTCAACTTCGGCAGAAATCTGACCTACCCCACGGAAGCGTATTATCACGGGCTGTTTCTTCTTTGCCTGCTTTGCCTGATGCGCCGGAGGTTCTCCGCATCGTTGGCGTTAGCGGCGCTGATGTCGCTGAGTCACCCTTTTAGCGGTTTAAGCCTGGCACTGATTCTGGTGGGTTACTCGGCCCTGGAGTTACTGCTGAAGACACGAACAGTCACTCCCTGGATGTTGGCCGGCAGCGCCGCCATCGTGGTTCTTCACCTGGCATACTACCAGCTCTTTCTGAATCGCTTCGCCGACCACCGCCTGTTGCAGAGCCAATGGGAGATTGCCTGGCTTTACAAGCCTTTGACGTTCATCCCCGCCCTGTACATCGTAGGCTCCCAGGCGATAGCGCGTTTGCGTAAGCCGGGGCTGCGCCGGGTGTTCGAAGACGGCCGCATGCGCCTTTTTGCGGTGTGGTTTCTGACGGTGTTCGCACTGACGCAGCACAACCTGATCATGAAACCGAAGCAGCCGGTGCACTTCGCGCATGGCTACGATTGGATGGCGCTCTTCTTTCTGGGGGCTCCCGTGCTGGTGCAGATGTTCGACCGCCTCCTGCTGATCCGGCCCCGGCCGTGGCGCTATGCCGCCCTGGGTTTGACAGTGACGTTTGTGTTGCTGGACAACCTGATCTGGTACGGAACATTTTTCCTGCCCCGGGGGAACGACGCGGCCATCACGATTTCCAGAAATCAAAAGGCAGTCCTGGAATGGCTCGACCGGAATACCAAGCCTCCGGAAATGGTGGTGTCTCAAGATGTGAAGGTGAGTTACCTGGTAAGCACCTATACGCGCGTACGCAGTTGGCGCGGGCATCAGTTTAACACTCCGCGGAGCGGGCAGCGGCTCTTCGAGTCGGAACAGGTATTCCGTACGGGATACGTGCTGCCCGAATGGGAGAGTATGCGCGTCGTCTATGTGGTCTACCGGAGCAACGACAAGTGGAGGCCCCCGCCCGGCACGATAGAGTTGTATCGCAACAGTGACTTCGCGGTATGGGGGCCGGCGGACGCCTGAGCGGGCGGCTTGCGCGACCACAACTGGTAGCCGCCCGCGTGGATCGGTGGATTCACGGGTTCATAATTAGACTTGATCCAGCCCTCCAGCAGGTGAAAGCGAGGGTCCAGGCGGGTCGCATTGGGAAAGACGCGCAGAAATTCGGCGCGGGAAAGCTCGAGATACAAGACCCAATCCGGCGGATTCCGCTGGAGGTCGGCCAGGGTCTCGAGTTCTTCGTGTTTCGCCATCATGCCCGGGGCCAGGTAGGAATAGGGGGTGGGATTCCGGGATTGTGTCAGGAAATAGGCTACCGGCAGATACGGGTGAACATACAGGCGATCGCCCGGGTGCACTTTCGCGAATAATTCCTGGAGGTCCACTTTATCGCCCGCGTCTGCATAGATCGTACCTACCGGCGATTCCAGACGGGTTGCGTGCAGCCTGAGGCCTACGGCGGGAACGGCCAACGCGAAGGCACAGATGAAAAGGAACAGCAGCGCGCCCATCGCGACGGGGTGTAAGGGCCTCCAGAGCGCCTTCGCGGCGAGCACGTAGGCAAGCGGGACAACAAATGCCAGGTGCGCGACATCCGCCCTTGGATAGGTTGTGGCGACCAAGGCGATCACGCACAGAGCCAGATATCCGAGGACCAGGTCATCCGATGTGGAACAGCCGCGCATCCGGCGGAGAATCACCGCCGCGCCGCAGCCCACGACGCCGGCGACGGGCAGGATGGCAGGGAGGGCAAGACAGAATACAAGCCCCACGCGAAGCACCCAAGGGAATCCGGCCAATGCATGGGACACCCCGGCATATCCGCCGATGATGCTTCCGTACGGCATCGAGTTGACGCTGGTGTAATGGGAATGCAGCCACCTCATTTGGTCGAGAGCGCCGTGGAGAATGCCCGTCGACCACGCCAGCACAAGCATGGCCGCGCCGGCGCAGACACCGCCGGCAGCGTAGCTCCAGAAGAAGCGGCGCAACGGCCGAAGCGACAGCCATAAAACTGTTGCCAGCACAATCAGCGCGATGGAAGGCGTGCAGCTTACGGCCAGGGCGGCCAAAGCTCCGGCGGCGGCCCACCAGCCCCGTCTGCCGGTCCAGTACCCCAGCAGGCACGCAACAATCGAGGCCAGCGAAATGGCGGCGCTATCCCACCGGTGCTGAGGCGTCAGCAGCGAGGGCTGGCTGATGAGCAGCAGGAAGTACAGCGCGGTCAAAAACCACGCCGCCGACCGCGAAACCAGGATCGACGCCAGCCACCAGAGTAATGCGCATTGCAGGGCGCAGTCCAGAATCAGCACAGCGCGTCCCGCCCGTAGAGTGACGCCGAACAAACCCATGGCAAGCTCATGCAGCCAGTAGCTGCCTGGGGTCATGTAACCGAAAAAGTCCATGTACAGCCGGGAGCCATGCAGCATGCGCTCGGCCGCATCCAGAATAATCCCTTCATCGCTGCTGAAGACGATAAGATTGCCGTAGAACCAGGTCAGCAGCGCCGCCACTGCCGCAAAGACGGCTACCGCGGGTCGCCAGGCGCGTAGCGCTGCGATGCGTTCGGATGCCGGCAGGGGGCTCATTCAATTCCAATTCCAATTCCGGGCTGCCAGGCCGCGCAAGACGACCTTGGATAACAGCCCTTCGCCGCTCCGGCGAAAAATCCACAGCTACTGTGGAAATATACCGGAAATCCCGCTGCTGCTGCGCGCCAAATCCTTGACATTACAGTAGCGTTAACAAAATGCACAAAACACGGGCATGCCTGAGGGTGGCTTACGTGGTCTTCTCCTCGTGATAATCCATTTCCGTGTTTACCTGCCATAGGGCCGCCTTGTCCGTTTTGCCGGCGATGATGTTGTCCACCGCCATCATGGCGGTGAGCATCGAATGGTCCTGGTTGTTGTACCGGTGCATGCCATTGCGGCCAATGAGGTACAGGTTCTCGTAGCGGTCTACAAAGTCCCTGATCTCGCCAAAGCGATCGTAGGTGCCGAAGTAGGCGGGATATGTTTTTTCCATCCGCAGGACGGTGGAATCGAGCACTTCGGCGGCGCTGGCGATTCCCAGTTTGCTGAGCTCTTCGACTGCCAGGGCCGTCATTTGCGCATCGGACAGGTTCCAGATGGCGTCGCTTTGATTGCAGAAATACTCGAGTCCCAACCACACGTTGTCCGGATTCGCCACCAGGAACGGGCTCCAGTTGTTGAACACCTGCAGCCTGCCGAGCGCCACATCGGGTTCCTGGATGTAGATCCAGTTGTCGCTGATCAACTGCTTCCCTCGGGGTGTCTCGTCATGGATGCGAAGCGAGCGCACCAGGAGCCCAACGGTGATAAAATCCCTGTACACCAGACCGTCGGAAACTTCGAGGACATTGCCGGGCGGCGGAATGTCGAACGACCTCATCAGCTCCTGTATGGGGGCTGTCGAAAAGAAATAGTCGCCCTCGAGAGTCTCTGTGTGTCCCGTGACGGAATCGATGGTTTCCACGGCTTTGACGCGCCAGCCATCGGTGATCAAGCGCGCGACGCGGGTTCCGGTGCGAATCTCTCCGCCGCTCTCTTTGACGCGCCGCGCCACCTCTTCCCACACCTGCCCCGGGCCGAATTTGGGGTAGAGAAACTGTTCGATCAAAGAAGTCTCGGTATTCTTCTGCCCGATGTCTTTGCCTTTGCCGCCAATCGCCTTTTTGAGTGCGTGGGTGAGCGTGGACCACACCGAGAGGCCTTTGATGCGCTGCGCGCCCCACTCGGCGCTGATCCGGTCGCAGGGCACGCCCCACACCTTCTCGGTATAAGATTTGAAAAATGTCCGGTACAGTTCCCTGCCGAAGCGGTTGATGAAGAACTGTTCCAGGGTCTGCTCGTGCCTGGCGGGCAAGAGCGCACTGCGGAGGTAGCTGAGACCGATCTTGAAGGTGCGCCACAGGCCGAGCTTCCGCAGGGTGTCCGCGCTGAGCGAAATCGGGTAATCGAAGAAGCGCCGAAGATAATAGATTCGGGACTTGCGCGGGCGCAGCAGCATTACCCGGTCCGCGGCCGCCGGGTCGGGACCCGTTGCCGAAGGCTGAATGGGCCGTTCCATGTTGTGATAGCGGATGGCCGCGGGACTGTTTTCCGAGGCTTGCAGGGGAAGGATCCGCAGCCACCATTCCATCACGCGGTCGGATTTCGAAAAGAAGCGATGGCCGCCAATATCGATGCGGTTGCCCTTGTAGTTCACGGTGCGTGAGATTCCGCCCATGTATTCGCTTTTTTCGAGGACGACGGGCCGGATGTCAGCCCGAGTAATCAGCTCGTAAGCGGCTGTCAAGCCGGCCGGACCCGCTCCGATGATGATGGCTTTTGGGGGATTCATTGCGGTTCGCACGCGGAAGTGCAACCTGAGAGGTTTTCCTGCCAGCCCGACCAGAATAGCATCCCGATTCGAAAGCGGGGAACCGGAGCTTATACAATAATGTCTTCCGGTGAACACAACATCGTCAGGCGGCCGCGCGGTTCTTGTCACGGGTTCGTGCGGTCTGATCGGTTCGGAAGTGACTCGCTGGTTCGCGCGGCTGGGATTCCGGATCACCGGCATCGACGACAATCATCGTGCTGTTTTCTTTGGACCCGAGGGTGACACCAGTTGGGTGCTGGGGCAACTGCAATGCGAGATTCCCGGCTACCGCCACGCGGCCATCGACATCCGCGACCGCGAAGCAGTCCTGGCCCTGATGGAGGAGTTGCGGCCGGACCTGATTATTCATACCGCCGCCCAGCCCTCGCATGACCGCGCAGCGGCAATCCCGTTTCTGGATTTCGAGGTGAACGCCCTGGGCACGCTGCACCTGCTGGAAGCGGCGCGGCGATTTTGCCCGGAATCGCCTTTTATCCATATGTCGACGAATAAGGTGTATGGGGACCGGCCCAACACGCTGCCGCTCACGGAACTGGAAACGCGCTGGGACTATGCGGATCCTGCTTTTGCGAATGGGATCGCGGAAGATTTTGCCATCGACCAGAGCAAGCATTCGCTCTTCGGCGCATCCAAGGTTGCCGCCGATGTCATGGTGCAGGAGTATGGCCGGTATTTCGGAATGCCCACCTGTTGTCTGCGCGGCGGATGCCTCACCGGTCCGAATCATGCCGGCGTGGAGCTGCACGGCTTCCTCAGCTATCTGATCCGGTGCAATATCGAAGAGCGCGAATACAAGGTCTACGGGTACAAAGGCAAGCAGGTGCGCGACAATATCCACGCCGCGGACGTGGCCGCTTTCATGTACGCGTTCTGGCAATCGCCGCGGGTGGCCGAGGTCTACAATCTGGGCGGAGGGAAGTCCAATTCCTGCTCCATTCTGGAAGCATTCCGCATGGTGGAGGAGGTCACCGGAAAGAAAATGCACTGGCGCTACATGGAAGAGAATCGCGCCGGCGACCACATCTGCTACTACAGCGATCTGCGAAAAATGCAGGCGCACTATCCCGGGTGGAAGATCGGCAAAACGCTGCCGGTGATTTTTGAAGAGATCGCCCGCGGCTGGAAGCAGCGGCGGGAGGCGTGTGCGTGAGGAGCAGCCACAGAGGGTGAGCGTATGGTATTTTTGAATTGGTGTGACCGCCGGGCGTAAGCGGGAGTAATTCAGTGGTAGAATGCCAGCTTCCCAAGCTGGACGTCGCCGGTTCGAATCCGGTCTCCCGCTCCAACTTCTTTTCAACGACTTTACAAGCCTCGAGAACACGCTACACTCACAATTCTCTGATAGTGCAGACGAGAATTTTCGGGAGCTTATCGCCCCGGAGTACGTTCACCCTTATCTTGCAAGATTTCCAACATTTCCGACGCTTTGATAATGCGGGTTTCCCCGTATTTCTTGAGCCGTAGTAAATCCTTGTCCTCGCTTACGATGAACTCTGAACCAGCCTCGGCGGCACATTCCAGAAATGCGGTTATCCGGCGGATCGTAGTCGATTACATTCAGGGTTTCGGACGGTGTGACGAACTTGGTGATGCTCTTGATGCGCTCTCGCG
>DATJWJ010000214.1:0-13776 GCA_035501355.1 Bryobacteraceae bacterium
TCCACCGTGACCTGGCCGCCAGTCGGCATAATCAGAGGCGCTGTATAAGTGCCATCGGGAGCGATGGTTCCCGTTGTAGCGCTACCGCCTAGCGTTCCATTTACCGACCACACCACAGCCTTGTTCTGAGCGTTCTCCACCGTGGCTGCGAACTTGCGGGTTGCTCCCAGACGCACGCTGGCCTTGGCCCCCATCGAGACGCTGACCGGCGGCACGACGTTCAGCGTGCGCGCGCTTGAGGTGCTCGGCCCCGGCGCCGGATTCGTTACCGTGACCGTGACAGAGCCGGCCGTGTTGATCGTGGTCTGAAAACTGAGGCTCGTGGAAGACATAAAAGTCGTCGCGACCGGCGATCCGTTCAGCTGAACTGTCGACGCGGTTGCGAAATTTTTCCCGTTCAAGGTGACCGTGAAGGTGCCCACGTTGACCTGCGAGGGAACCAGCGATGTAAGCGACGGCTCCGGATTCAACCAGGTCACGATTGCATCGGCGAATACGGCGGGCGTTCCGGCCGAAGCCCGAATAGTGAGAGCGCCACCTGGATCGGCTGTGGGCGCCGAGAAGAGACCCCCGCTCGTGATCGTACCCAGCGCGGCATTACCTCCTGCCACGCCGTTGACCAACCATGTGACCGGCCCTTTCACGCCGCTGAGGGCTGCATGGAATTGTTTGGTTGAACCCGCGCGGATGGAGGCTTGGGTGGGCGAAATCGTTACCGGCGGCGCGGCAGCAATTGACAGTACCAAAAGGGGCGCGATCCAGAACTTGCTTGTGAGGCGTACCATAGAGTTCAATCGCGATCATACCCTCGACGCACTACCGCATCAAGGACAAAAGTTACTTAGATGCAGTTACTTACAAGGGGCCTCGCGTATGCCGTTTGGCATAAAGCAGGTATGCTATGCTTCGATTGCGCCTTTGAAAAACGCTGTCCGATAACTTCTCCTTCGCGGCCCTCGCTCACAGCTTACGTGTGTCTTAAGGAGAATGAATTGTCTTCAAACTGGGAAGTTGAATTTTTCCGCGGCGTTGCGCTGGATTTCTGGCGGCTTGCCATTGCGCCGGAACAAACCCGCGCGGAAGTGGAATTTTTGCTCGGGGCTTTAAACGCCCGTGCAGGTTCGCACCTACTGGATGTTCCTTGCGGAAATGGGCGTCACTCCATTGGCCTGGCCGCCAGCGGCTGCGGTGTGACGGGGCTCGATCTGAGCGCAGAGTTCATCGCCGAGGCCCGCGAGAACAGCGCCGGTCTGCCGGCAACCTGGATCATCGGCGACATGCGCCGGCTCTCTTGGAGCGCGGCATTCGACGGCGCGTTCTGCTTCGGCAACAGCTTCGGCTATATGAATCCGGAAGAAGCGGGTGGGTTCCTTCTGGCCATCGCCGGCGCCCTCAAGCCCGGTTCTCGATTCGTGCTGGAGACAGGCATGGCCGCCGAATCGATTCTGCCGGCTCTGCAAAAAACGCGCTGGCTCCGGGTGGGCGACATATACATGCTCAGCGAGAACCAATATCAGCCGCGCGTAAGCCGCTTGGACATTCGATACACCTTTATTCGCGACGGCCGCGCTGAGACGCGCCCCAGCAGCAGTTACGTCCTGACGGTCAGCGAGCTGTGCCGCATGCACGTTCAGGCTGGACTAGAGCCCGTTGGACTTCATGGCTCAATCGGCGGTGAGCCGTATCAGCTTGGTTCACCACGCTTGATCCTGATTTCCGAGCGGCGCTAACGGTGACAGATGCTTAGCATGGCTTTGCAAATGCTAACTGCCATCAGGGGAGATCGGAATCTATGAATAAAATGTTTCTGGCCGTGCCAACGCTTCTGTTGGCATTCAATGGGTTAGCACGCGCCGACGAGATCGTTCCCGGCACGCAAATCACCGTACGCACGGATGAAAATATCAGTCTGGACAAGTGGGATCGCGGTAGAATCTACCCGGCCACGGTGGACCGCGATGTCTTCGCAGCCGATGGGAATCGGATCATTCCCAGGGGTTCGCCGGCCGAACTGATCGTCAGGCAAGTCGGAGAGCATGATATGGCACTCGACTTGGAATCGATCGTGATCGGCGGACGGCGTTACGTAATCAACGCCCCTGGTGAAGCGTACAACACTCACAGCCGGCCTGGCGTCGGTGAAAATGGACGCACCGGTAAATTCGTCGGCGGAGGGGCCATCATTGGAAGTATCGTCGGCGCAATCGCCGGAGGCGGAAAAGGCGCCGCAATCGGAGCCGCCGCCGGTGCGGCCAGTGGCGCAGGCGCTCAAATGGCCACGCGAGGGCGCGAGATTCATGTTCCCATCGAATCGCTGTTGACCTTCCGCCTGGAGCAACCCCTGTATGTGAGCGAAGCTCCCGACTCAGGCTACATGCGCGACGGGCATCATTATCACGACTATCCCGAACAGCGTTAAGCCCGCCTGATCCGCGGCGTCCTGCCCGGCCCGTAGGCCGAGCCCCAGCGGCCCGGCCTACGCGCGGAGTGTGCCAGAATCACAGCATGGCCAACGAGTCGCGGACACGCGTGTCCAGTCCTCCACAACTTCCC
Source organism: Bryobacteraceae bacterium (assembly GCA_035501355.1). Lineage (GTDB taxonomy): Bacteria > Acidobacteriota > Terriglobia > Bryobacterales > Bryobacteraceae > Palsa-89. The sequence continues at coordinate 2,554 of DATJWJ010000214.1, forward strand.
AAGCCCGTGGGTTATTCGCATGTCGCTGAAGTTAGCAGCGGCAAGCTTGTCTACATTTCAGGACAGGTAGCTATGGATGCCTCCGGAAATATTGTCGGCAAGGATGACTACCCTGCACAGCTCCGGCAGGTGTTCGCAAACCTGAACACGGCGCTCCAAGCCGCGGGCGGCAGCTTCAAGAATGTGGTGAAGTTGAACTACTATATCGTCGACACGGTGGACCGCTCGCAGTTTTTCGCTTACCGCGAGGTACGGGACAAATACGTGGATACGGCGAATCCGCCGGCGGCTACAGTGGTGATCGTTCGCGGGCTGTTTCTTCCGGAATTTCTGGTGGAGATCGAGGCGGTGGCTGCGGTCTAGCTTTCAGCGCCCTCAGGTCCGCATTCGCGTGAAGAAATACATGCCGGCCATGGCGAACAGCAGATCCGGCGACCAGGCCGCCAGCGTCGCCGGCAGCAGGTTGACGTCGCCTAGCTGCTCGAACAGCTTTTCGACCGACTTGTATGCAATGGCAATCGCGAAACTCACTCCCACCCCGGCCATGGCGCCGCGATTTCCGGTCATAAAGGCGAAGGGGACCGAGATGAGCGCCATTACCAGCGCAATCAGCGGCAACGCGAATTTCAAATAGAAACGCACCTGAAGCGTGATGGTATCGATTCCGCTGCGCTGCAGGTCCTTTATGTACGCCGCGAGTTGCTGGAAGTTCATCTGCTGGTCTTGCAGCACTTCCTGCAGGAAATAATCCGGGCGTTCGTTGATTTCCGGGATCGTGGTGGCTTGACCGCTGAAGTTGACGAAGCTGTCCGGTCGCGACGGATCGCGGCTCCAGCCGTTCTCGAAAATCCAGGTGCGCAGCGCGGGCTCCCAGCGCGCCTTCTCGGCTGCGATGTGTTTTCGCACGCGGAAATTCGACGGGTCCAGTTCAAAGATCTGCGGCCCGATCATGGCCTTCTCGGAAGGATCGAAGTATTTGTAGTAGAAGACACGCGGATCGTCGTTGGGCCCGGGATCGAACACCCACTGCCGCCCCGGGTGCAAGTAAGTCTGCACCGGCTTGCCTTTGATCTCTTTGCGGATCGCGTCCTGCTTCCGATTCGCGTCTGGAACGTAGTAATGATCGAAAGCGAACAAGGCGGCGCTCAGGGCCATTGCAGCCAGCAGAACCGGAACGGCCAAGCGGTACAAGCTGATGCCGGTGGCTTTGAAGGCGGTGATCTCGTTGTGTTTGGTAAGAATGCCGAACGTGACCAGGACCGCGACCAGCACGCTGAACGGCGCTGAGTCGTAAATCAATTGGGGCGTCAGGAAGAACAAATACGTGAATACTCGCGTTATGGCGATATGGTTCTTAACGATGTCGCTCAGAAGTTCGAAGAAGGTGTAGACGTGAATCATCAGCACGAAGCTGATGAGCAGGACTGCGAAGTAAAACAGAAAACTTTGCAGGACGTAGGTGTCCACCACCTGCGGGACGAAAAAGAAGCGCCAGCCCTTGCGCTGAGGTTGGGCTAAGGGCGCCGGGCCAGGAAGATTGCTGCGGAGGCGCCGCCATAGCGCCGGCGCCCATCCGGTAAGCATCCCCATGATGTCGCGGTCGCCAGGACGCTCCAGGCGGCTCACCAGAACGATTCCGACCAGCGCGAAAACCGCGTTCGGGATCCACATTGCGACAGGTACGGGCAGCCTCTGATCCTTCGCCAGGCCGTTGCAGGCCAGTAGCCCCATCCAATAAATGAAAGCCAGCGCAACTGTGACGACGAAAGCCGTGGATTTGCCGCCCTTGCGAGAGGACACGCCCAGCGGGATTCCGACCAGGGCAAGAAGCAAGCAGGCCGGAGGCAACGCGAAACGTTGCTGCAGCTCGACGCGCGCCTGGATGACATCGTCGTGGTTCAGCGTAGGGTCGTGATATGCCTTCTGATAGAGCGGAATGGTATCCAACTCCGTGTAGCCCCGGGCGTGCACTTCGTTTGGCTTGGTTGCGGCGAGAATCTGATCGCCTTTTAGGCCTCCCTGGACATAGTAATCGGTAAAATCCTTGCCGACGTCGTATTTGATACCGTTTTGGAGCGACAACTGAATCTCGTTGCGCTTTACATCCGGAATGGCGATGGCGTTCGAGGCAATCGTGATTTGCGGGCCATCGCTCCGGTCATGATCGCTCTTTTTTTGTTCGTCCAGCGGAGTGGTGTCGGCGATGAAAACGTTGCGCCAGCGCGTGATGGCGCCTGGGATGACGTCGCCAATATAGATGATGCGATTCGGGAAATTTTCTTCAAACACGCGCGGCTGCACGTCAGCGGTCAGGGAGGCGGCCACCAGCTGGTTCAACACTCTGTATGTTTTCCACGTGGCGTAGGGTGTGAGCCACAAGGAAGAGGCAGCCGTCACCAGTGTGGCCAACGCCGCGCATGTCATCACCGGAGCGATCACGCGGCGGCTGGGAACACCGGCGGCTCGCATGGCCGTGATCTCTCCATCGGTGGACATGCGGCTCAAAGAGATCAGCACACCCACCAGCACGCCCATCGGCACGGCGAATGTGAAGGTGAACGGAATTGCCAGGACGAACAGATGCGCGACCGTCAGCGGTGGGGCCGAGGCGCGCACCAGGATCTCGAAGAATCGCCCCACTCGTTGCAGGAACAGAACGAACGTGAACAGAACCGTGCCGAAGAAGGCGCTGAGCGCGACTTCGCGAAAGATGGCCCGGCTGAGCAAGCGCATCTTAATCTCCGGCCGGCAGCGCGCGCGCGGCTCTCGCGCTGGTTTGCGAGGTAAGGGGCGGCGCCGGCACGATGGGTGGTTTGGATACTTCTTCCTGGATGGGCTCCAGTTCCAATTCGTCGAACAAAATAGCCGGTGCGATTACCGATGATGAGGTGGTGTAGTTCCCCGCGCCCATCAATGCCAGCGGCGCATTGGAATCGGTGAAATTGAACACGTAGCTTTCGTCGGAGACCGCGACGATGTCGCGCAATGACCGTGCGCTGAGGCCGCCGAACCGCACATTGCGCACCAATTCCTCCTTGCCGTCGGGGAAAATCTTATAGACCAGCAGCGGCTGAGCGACAAGATGGCTGCCGCCTCCGGACCGACCCATCGCAGCGGCCATTCTGCGAAATTCGTCAATCGAAGCCATGGACGGAAAATCCAGTTTCCGGATGAGAATCCCATACGGCTTGTTGCGCTGCTGGCACATATCCATGAGAATCTTTTTCATGTCGGCGGCCTTCTTGGTCTCCGACGAGCGGATGAAAATGTTGCCGAAGCCGGGTGCGCGTGCGCCGAACGACCCGGCCAGGCGCGCGTGCCCATTGGAGGCATCGGATCCTTTGAAGACGGGGGTGCGTGTCAGCAGGAACGATTTGAGCAGTCCTTGTTCCACCAGGGTCAGCGGTTGCGCCGCGACACCCTCCATGTCGTACACGTAATGTCCCACCAGCCCTTGGCCGTGCCATTCGGTTTGGGAGGGGTCATCGACAACCGTCATCCACTCGGGAAGAACACGCGATCCCATGCGGTTTTCAAATTCGCTGGGCAAATAGGGCGGCGTGCGTCCGGCATCCGTCACCGGCTTGCGCGTCACCTTCAAGTTGTCGCCGAGCACTTGAGCGAAAAGCTGCGCGGCGGCAGGCGCCTCGAATAGCATGGGGCCGTCATAGGCTTCGCCGGCCGGGGCTTGAGCCAAGGCCGTCACGCGATCGGCAATTGCGGTGGTTTTGCGCAGCAGTTCACTTTCAGACGGAAGTCCGGCCGCCTGCAAGGCATCAATGACCTCGCCGTCGCGGACCCCTGTACCATCCGGCGCCAGCGCGCGTGCCTGAATGCGCACGGAAGCAAGATTCTCGGGCGTCCGTTCCGCGGTTCCTTCCGAATTGACCAGGTAATTGACAGACTGCGAAATCTGCACGTCGACGCTGGAACTCAACACCGCGGGATATTGGGAAAAAACCGCCGACAGCTTCACGACACGATCTTTCCACTGGCTCTCATCCACTGGCGTTCTGCGGACGGGCAGCACCGCTTCCACGGCTGGAGCTTTAGAAAAATCCGGCAATTGGTCCGGCAAATTGACATTCTTCAAGGACGACCGTTTACGCGCGATGGCGTCTTCAGCCGCCTTGTAGGTGCGATCCGTGGCGAGCCACAACACCTGCCGGATCGCGCTGTAATCATCGTCGCGAGGCAGCTCCCCGGAATCGTAGCGGGCTCCACTGTAGGCATCCGAATAGATGTGATTGGTGTTGTCGAAATTGTAATCGCCCACGCGGACTTGAACCAGCGGTATTCGGGTGCGGGCTTCGCCCGTTGAGACCAGCCCACCCAAGGTCGCGGTGGCTTCAAAAGATTGCGTGTCTTCGACGCGATATTCGAAGAAATACGCCGGATCCAGGTTCACGATGTGCAGCTGGCTGGATCGTTTCAGCTCGTCTCGCATGGCGCGCAGAACCGGATCCGTTTCCTGGGCCTTCGTTTCCTGGCTCTCCAGTGTAGAAAGGCACAGCCCGGCGATCAGGGCGAAAGCGCCGATGCTCCAGAAAATCCGCATCACTGCCCTGTGGGCCTTTCAAGCAAAGGCGGCCGGTCGATGGAATGGTCCTTCTTCTGAATCTCGATCTCGGAAACCAGGAGCGCGGGTGAAACGGCCGACACCGGCACCTGTCCGGATTCGGCGCCGCAATAACCGTTGAACACCGCTAGCTTGTCGGAGGTTGCCAGAATCTTGGCAAAGCTTGCCAGCGGCGTGCCCACGATGTCGGCGCCGCGCACCAGCTGGTCCGGACGGCCGTCCGGATAGACGCGATAGACGATCAGCGGAATCACCGTAAAAGCTTGCAACCCCCGCCGCTGCGTCGTTGTATAGCCGCCGGTGACTTGTTCGAAATACAAGCCGTAGGGCTTATTCTGGCGCTTGATCTCAGCGATCAGCATTTCGCGCAAAGTCTGATCGGACACTTGCTTTTTCGATTCCACGATCAGATTCGACTGGCGCGAGACGATCTCCAGGCCCGCCTGGCGGCGCCCATGGCCGTTGGAGTGCTCGATACCGGGGATTGGAGCACGGGACATCAAGAAGGTTTTCAGGATGCCGTTGTCCACCACGGTGACAGGCCGGGCCTTCACGCCCTCGTCGTCGTAGGTGTAGTAGCCGTTCAGGTCCGTGGAGTCGATGGCCTTGCGAGTGGGATCGAAGACCACCGAGAGAAAGTCCGGCAGAACCGGCGTTCCAATCGCTTTGGCGAAGGTCTGGCCTTCGGCCTCATCCTTTTGGCGATGACCCTCGATGCGATGGCCGAAAATCTCGTGGAAGAAAACGCCCGCGGCCCGGCCGGATAGAATCGCGGGTCCCACGTAAGGCTCTACCACTGGCGCTTGCAACAAGCCCGCGAGATCCGTGCCCACCCGTTTGACTGCGGCCTCGACGGCTTCGGGTTTAGGCATGCGGTCCAACTCGGCGCCCTGAAAATCCTCCGACGCCGAGACGTCCATGCCGTCAGGCGCCTTTCCCCGGGCGCTGATAGAGATGTTGGCGAAGGTGCGCCCGTGCAGCAGCTTGGTGCCTTCGGTGCTCACCATGTACTTGCTTTCTCGCTCGATGGCGACGGCGATTCCAGAATTCAGAACGCCGGAGACATTGCCCAGATCGCCTGACCATTTGCGAAGCCGGCCGGCCCATTCCGCCGCCAGGGGTTCCAGGGCGGGCGGAGGTTCGGAGGCAACCGCCGGCGGCTCGCTCGAAAAATCGTCCGAATCCTGGCCGGGCTGCACCTGAACTTGCTGGTCTGACTTTATTTCAATCAAACGGCGCGCCGCCAGATGGTAAGTACGGTCGGTCTCCAGCCACAATCTGCGGTCGATCGCCGGCGCCACATTGTCCAAGGGGATCACGGAGCCGCTGGTGAAGCGCACGCGCTCGCCTTTCACGACGTGATAGTTGTCCAACTTGGGACTGCCTACCCTGACCGTGACGTCCAAATAGCGCAAGTGGCGTTTATTCTGGTTTACCACTGCGCCCAGGCTGGCGGTGACGATTTCGGTTTCGTCCTCGGTCACCGTATAGCTCATGTAATAGGGTGGCGGATCGGCCTTTTCCTTGAGAATCGTGAAATTCCGCTGCAGCTCCGCGCTGAGGATATCGAGCAGGGAGGGCGGCGGCGGTGCGGCGGACAAAGGAACGGCCAGGATTAACGCAAGGAAAAATCGCACGCAGCTTCAGGATATCAGACACCGTCGAAAGAGTTTCAGCGACCGGTCTAGCCTGCGCAGGTATTGGTAGCGCTGATTCCGCAATTACCGGATGGTCACCACGGGCAAAGACCAAGCCGGCGTGGCTTGGCCGGGCATCAATGGCGGGATGACGCCGCGCATGGGTCCGCCGCCGGCGGTAGGCGAGCCGGTGAATGAGTTCATCGGCACCATCAACGCGGACGGTTATTCCAAATTACTTAACGCGCGTCCTAGCGCCTCCACCAACCCATCCAGCTCGGCCTCGGTCATGGGCGTCGATAGACAGCCAAAAATCCCGCGCGGCGAAAGAATGAATCCGTACTCCAGCATCTTGTGACACAGGTTGCCATAGATGGGATTGGTTCGCGAGAACCCGCGCAGAGAGCGGTAGTCGATCAATTCGTCGGCGGTCTGATGCGCCAGGAACATAGACCCGGCGCCGCATACCTGGGCCGGCCGATGCATATCGCGGAACAGCCGCCGCAACCGATCGCGGACATAATCGCCCAATCGATTCAACCGGTCAAACGCTTCCGGCGTCATGTGCCGCATGGTTTCCAGGCCGGCCGCGATGGTGACTGGATTCGCATTGAACGTTCCACCGTGATGCACTTTGAGCGCCCCGGTGTGATCGAAGACCGACATCACGCGCCGCAATCCTGCCACGGCGCCCACCGGAAATCCGCCGCCGATGATCTTTCCGAAGGTGACGAGATCGGGCGTTACGCCATGCGCGGAATAGGCGCCATGATAGCCAAGCCGGAAATTCAGAACCTCATCTGCCAGGAAAACAATTCCGTGACGCGACGTCTGCTCGCGCAACATGCCGAGAAAGCCGGGACGCGGCGCAATCATTCCGATCCCCAACGGCATGGGATCCACCAGCAGGGCCGCCAGATCGTCCTTATTCTGCTCGATCAATTTGTGGCAGGCTTCCGGCCGGTTCCACGGCAGCACCAGCACATCACTAGCCACGCTGTCGGAAGTGCCGGGCTCGGTTACGGAAGCGGGTGCGTCCGCTTCGCCCCACGCCTCGGCCGGTGGACCCTCGCTGACCTCCGCGTAGTCGTAGATACCGTGATAAGCGCCTTCAAATTTTGCGATCTTGCGCCTGCCTGTATGAGCTCGCGCTGCCTTGATAGCCAGCATCACGGCCTCGGTGCCGGAGTTACAAAAGCGGATTTGTTCCACATACGCGACGCGTGAGGCGAGTAACTCCGCCAGCTCCACTTCTTCCGGAGTCGGCATGGTGAACGCGCTTCCCAGAGCGGCCCGGCGTTGCACCGCCGCAGTAACTTCCGGATGCGCGTGGCCAAGAATCAGCGACGTGTAGTTATTCAGGAAATCGACCCGCTCTTCGCCCTCTACGTCCGTGACGCGGCACCCGCTGCCGCTGCGCGCATAGATCGGATAGGGGGCCAGCGCAATGGAGTGTCGCGTGTTGCCGCCGGGCATCACTCGCGAAGCGCGCTCGTAGAGCTGCCGCGACAGTGCCTCGGGCTCGCGGTATTTCGCGAGCGACGGCGCACCCTGACCCACCACCGCTGTCTTGTTCGACGCCAATCAACCTCCCGCTTCCCGCAGTTCCGCCAGCATGCGCCGCAACGCGTTCTCAATTCGCCCTGTCTCTTGCGCCGCCCGCGCCGGATCTTTCAACCGGATCGCCTCCGCCAATCCTGGCAAGGGCTGCCCGTCGTAAAGCGAGTAGATGTTCCAGCCGTAGATCACGTGCCGGTACCACCTTTCGGCTGGACCCCCGCTCTCGTCGAGTAACGCTTGCTCCAGATGCGTCAGCCGGTCATTTAATAAAGCCGTGGACGCGTCCGGCCAGCGGCCGCTCTCGATATTTTCGTCGATGCGCCGCTCCAGCGTCGCCGATCGCGTGGCTATCTGGGCCGCCAGCGCTTTCGCATTTTCCAAGTTGAGTTCAACGATCTGATGTCCTTCATCGTCCACGGCCCATCCGGCAGCGTCGTCGAGAAAACCAGAGATTTTCTGCGCGTAGTGCGAGTAGCGGTATGGCAGCACGGCCGCGTCCGCCAGCCGCATGACCGCCACGCCGAAAACTTGCCCGAGATTCCGCGCTACGTGGAATCCGGGATCGCTGAAGTGCTCCACGTAATATCGCGAGTCGTAATTCGAGTGATAAGGGCCGTAGCTTCCCTCGAAATCGTACTGTACCGATAAAGTAGGCAGGCCCAGGTAATCCTGGAAAGGCACGAAATCCGCGCCGCTGCCGAGAGCAGCCAGTTCCACCTCGAAACCGTTGGGACCCTGCCTCCTCCGCGCAACCGGCTGCTTTTGCCAGGCATCCGCGCGCCATTGGTCGTAAACACTGCCGCGCCCGTTGATGGCCGGCACATCCTTGGCTACCTGAACCAGAAAGTCGCGTAAGGACGGCGTTCCTCCTCCAAAGAAATGGCCTTGCATGAACAGGTCGGTATTGATGTAGGCCACCGCCTTCTGGCGCAGTTCCCGTTCGAACGCCTCGGCGTATTCAGTGGATCCAACCAGCCCAGCCTCCTCGGCATCCCAAAAGGCAAAAACAATGGACCGGTCCGGCGTCCATCCCTGCTTGGCCAGGGCGGCCAACGCCCGCGCGGTTTCAAAAACTCCGGACGTACCGCTGCCCGGGTCCATGCCACCGAACGTCCACGCATCGTGATGCGTGCCCAGCACCACCCAGCGATCTGGATTTTTTCCGCGCAAACGAGCGACGACGTCGCGGATCGGGCGGCGGCTGGAGTCCATCTGCACATTCAAGCCAACCACCGCCGGCCCCGGTCCCAGACGATATGTGAATGGCAGGGCGCCTTGAAAGCCCGGAGGCGCGGAGGGACCGCGCAACCGAGCGAGGACCTTGGCGGCCTCTTTGGACGAAAGAACAATGGCGGGAATTCGGGGCAGCGTCGGTGCGGTGGCGGGATCCAACACCTGCGAATCGGCGCGCGCACCCACGCCCGGCGACAACGGATCGCCGTGCCAAAACCAACTGTATTTCCCATTCCCGTCCTGGGCCTGAAAGTCGGCGCGCCAAGGGCCTTCCGGCCACGTGAGCCCTTTGGCGTAGCCATCGTCGGCTGGGTCGCTATAAATAATGATGGCTGCGGCGCCGTGTTCTTGCGCGGTGTGAATCTTCACCGCCCGATGACTCTTGGCGTAACGAGCCATTGCGATCTTGCCGCGCACGTCGACGCCGGCCGCCTCGATCTTGGCGTAATCGGCCGGTAATCCATAGTTGACGTACACCACTGGCGCTCGAACGTCGCCGGAAGCCGAGTACGCCACGAACGCGGGAACCAATTCCGGATTCGCAGAGTCCGGGTCCAGCGGATTCGCGGGTTCGCGCACATTGAGCGTCTCTTTCTCCGGTTCCACAAGCTCGGCGCGGATCGATCGCGGCGTCGAGAGATACACTTGAAACTCGTGAACCTCGGTCTGAAGGCCGGCTTTTTCCAATCCTTGCCGGATGAACTCGGCCACCGCCATCGAGGCGGGCGACCCCGCAATATGCGGCCGCTTTGTTATAACCCGGTGGAACTGGGAAATCGATTCGGTGGAAAGCTGCGCAGCATACCTCGCCTCGGCCTCGCGTTCCTGAACGAGGGCGTGACTCGAAAAGCCCAAGCGAGCGTCGGAGCCGGACGCTTCAGCATGGGATTGCGACCTCTCGCCGCAGCCAGTACTAAACATAAACGCTGCGAACGTGCATCCGAGGATCCACATCACAAACGGCCGATTTCTCATCGCTGTATAAAGCTACTATACGACGTGACGCCTTCAGGGAATGCGGCCGTCACCATGAACGTTGAGACAATAAATCGATGAACGTCTTGATCGTGGGAGCCGGGCTGATTGGCAGCTCCACCGCCTGGCGGCTGGCGCAGGCCGGAGCACGAGTGACGCTAACCGACGCCGGCCGGTTCGGTGGCGAAACCAGCTCGGCCGGTGCGGGTATGCTCGCGCCGGGCGGCGAATTCGCGGGGCCCTCCGTGTGGTTCGACCTGGGAGTCGATGGCATGAGAATGTATCCGGATTTTGTCGACGAGCTCCATGCTGAAGCCGGGATGCCCGTTGATTTCGCGCTGTGCGGATGCCGGCACTTCATGGCTGCGGCTGAGGCGCAGGCTCGGGCCACGTTTCAATCCGCCCACGGAATTCGGGTTGAACTAACGCCCGGCGGCCTCTTTTATCCGGATGCTGGATTTGTCGATCCCACCGACATGTTGCGCGCACTCCGTTGTGCGATCCAAGCCCGCGGCGTCGCGATTGTTGAACACCAACCCGTTTCAGAACTCGAAGCAAGCCAACATGACGCCGTCGTGATCGCCGCCGGAGCCTGGTCCCAACAGGTGCGCGTCACGTTTCACGGCCAGCCGCTAATGCTGCCGCCGGTGAAACCGATCAAGGGCCACCTGGTGGGCTTCGATCTGACGCCCGGATCGCTGGGTCCGATGCTGCGGCGGGGACATACTTACGTCCTACAGCGCTCGAACGGATTCACCATCGCGGGATCCACTGAAGAGGACGCCGGCTTTGATCGCAGCGTGAGCGCCGGGACCTGCGAGCAAATTCATCGCGCGGCCGCCGACCTATTCCCTGCCCTTGAACAAGCCACGCCGTCGAAATGCTGGATCGGCTTCCGTCCGTATTCATCCGAGCCGCACATCGGGCAAGTAGACGGAACCAACGTCTGGTTGGCTTATGGACATTTTCGCAACGGGATATTGCTCGCCCCGCTGACCGCCGCACGAATTTCGGAACAAATCGTGTGACCAAGCAGCCGCAGCTGGTGCGAGCCGTCGGCCCCTTCGGCCTCACCGCCATCGCTGTGAATGGCGTCATCGGCTCCGGTATGTTCGTGATGCCCGCCACGGTAGCCGCACTACTCGGACGCGGAAGTCCGACGGCCTATGTAGTAGCCGCCGTAGCCGCCATTCTCATCGCGCTGTCGTTTGCCGAGGCCGGAAGTTACTACGACCGCGC